>CAZIYN010000031.1:0-13001 GCA_964543495.1 uncultured Dehalococcoidales bacterium
GAACAGGACCCTATAAAACTTCTAACGGATAGAGAAAGGGAAGTCTTCAAACTGGTTGCCGAGGGGCATACTTCAAAAGAAATCGCCGCAATACTGGTAGTCAGCCCCAAAACGATTGAATGGTATAAGACCTGTCTGATGAATAAACTGAATATACACAACAAGACCGACCTTATCAGATACGCAATCCGTAAAAGGGTTATTGCTCCATAACAGTCATTACACATCAGCTTCCATGTTTTCCCTCAAACCAGTACTTTCCCTAATAATAAATTAGGATATTTCCCTAGTATATATTCCAGAACAAATCCTTTTTCCCACTGGTAGAACTCCCATTGTTAGAAAATGTGTTTGGGATATCATTGATTTAACACCGATTATCCGGTCAGAGGGAAGCGAATGAATTTAATGCCGGATGATGAAAGACGGAGTAATACCATCAGCCGTACGAAGAAACGGCCTGACCATAGCCTGATACCACCCTGCCAGGCTGCCTGTCCTCTTCATATGGACATACGCGAGTATGTCGACCTGGTTGCGCAGGGAAGGGTGATGGAGGCATTACAGGTCATCAGAAGCGGTAATCCGTTTCCTGCTATTTGCGCTTATGTGTGCACCCATCCCTGTGAAGAAGCCTGTAGACGGTCGCAGGTAGATAAATCGATTGCAATCCGGGCGCTGAAAAGGTTTGCCGTGGAATTCGGTGGAGACCGGATGGTCCAGGCTGAAGCCGAGACCAGATATTCCGAGAAAGTCGGCATTGTCGGGTCGGGACCTGCCGGTCTTGCGTGTGCTTACTACCTGAGAATGCTGGGGTATCCGGTAACGGTTTTTGAAGCCCATACCGAAATAGGAGGTATGCTTCGCGTGGGAATCCCCCAGTATCGGCTTCCTCGTGATGTCCTGGATATTGAAGTCTACCGATTAAATCAAATAGGAGTGGAAATCAGGACGAATGCGAGAGTGGTCTCTCTGGACTTACTGTTCGAACTGGGATATCAAGCAGTATTCATTACAATAGGTGCTCATCAGAGTTTGCGAATGGGAATAGAAGGAGAAGAAAGCCCAGGGGTAATAGACGGGGCTACTTTTCTCCGCGAAGTAAACCTCGGGCTTAATCCGTCTCTCGGGAACAGGATAGCCGTGGTCGGGGGAGGAAACGTAGCTATCGACGCCGCGCGTACTTCGGCGCGGCTGGGAGCGAAAAAAGTAGATATCCTCTACCGCCGCAGTAAAGTGGAAATGCCGGCTGATCCGATTGAAGTCGAGCAGTCCCTGGAAGAAGGAATAAAAATACGGTATCTGGTAACACCTGTAAAAATAGAAAGAAAAGACGGCCAGTTACACGTAACCTGTTTAAGGATGAAGCTCGGAGAACCGGACGACAGCGGAAGGCGTCAACCCGTTCCTGTAGAAGGTAGTGAAACAGTCAAGAAGCTCGATTCTCTGATTATCGCCACCGGTCAGGCTCCTCAAGCGTCGGGTGAATTCGGGGTACGTACCGGCAGAGGAAGTACCATACAGGTAGACCCTATTACGTTCACTACCAACCGGCAGGGAGTCTTTGCCGGAGGAGATGCAGTTACCGGACCGGCAACCGTTACCGAAGCACTGGCTGCCGGCAGAACGGCGGCTTTTCGTATCGATGACTACCTGCGGCATAGATATCCCCTGGCCGACAAACTTGAAAGTGAAGAACTGAAAGGCGATTTATTACCTGAAACCGTAGAAATGATACGTAAAATCGGCAGAATCGAGCCGCCTGTCCTTCCACCCGAAAAAAGAGCGAAAGCCTTCGAAACGATAGAAAAGGGATATAGCTGGGAAAATGCCATCAACGAGGCAAGAAGATGTCTGCGGTGTGGAATAGGAGCAGAGATTCTTTCCCAGGACAAGTGCGCAACCTGCCTGACCTGCTTGAGAGTATGCCCCTATCATGTTCCTTATCTGGACGATGCAGGCACCATCAGGATACCGTCTAATCAGTGCCTGGCTTGCGGTATATGCGTGGCGGAGTGTCCGGCAAGAGCAATAATCCTGAGAAACTCCCGAGATATACGTCATATAACCGAGGAAATGGACCATATATTCAGAGCAGCAGCAGAATCAAAAATTAACCCGCTTATTATAGGATTCGGCTGCCAGTATGGTCTTTTCGGCACCGGCGCCTTAAGCGGGCTGTGGCGTGGCGCCAGGGCCGGTGTCTGGATTGTACCTGTCCTGTGTATTGCTAAAGTTGAAGCCGAACATCTACTTAAAGCTTTCGAGATGGGAGCCGAGGGCGTCTTCATCGCCGGGTGCGGTGACCAGTGTGCCAGAGAAAACACGTCATCCCGGGTAATGCAGCGGGTCGAGAAGGTCAGAAAAGTGCTCTCAGCAGTCGGCATCGAGCCTGAATGTCTCCAGATGTTTATATCGGGCACCACCGGAGCCGATGTCGAAGAAAAACTGAATGAAGTCTTCGAACATATAGGCGGTTCGTACCTTGCATCGCTAATAAAGCAGGAGGCTAAGGATTGATTATTGCAGAACAAAAACCTTTAGAGGAAATAAACCGGATGATTGCCCCTTACGAGAAGGTACTGATTCTCGGCTGCGGTACCTGTATGACAGTCTGTGATGCGGGTGGTGAGCGTGAGGTCTCTTTCCTTCAAAACGCGCTACGTCTGGCACAGGCTAAAAGCGAAGATATGAATCATACCTTTTCAGAATATACACTGAAAAGGCAGTGCGACCCCGAGTTCCTCGACCTTATCGGTGAGAAGGTAAATGATATGGATGCAGTCCTCTCTCTGGGATGTGGAATCGGAGTGCAGGCCGTTGCAGAACGGCTTGCCGACGTTCCGGTCCTCCCCGGAGTCAATACTTCCTTTATGGGGATGACGAAGGAGACAGGAATCTGGGATGAGCGATGTGCCGCCTGCGGTGAATGCCGGCTGGCGGACACCGCCGGTATCTGCCCTATAACGAGGTGTACCAAAGGAATACTAAACGGTCCATGTGCCGGCACGAAAAATGGAAAATGCGAGGCGAATAAAAACATTGACTGCGCCTGGATTTTAATTTACGAGCGACTGGAAAGGCTGCAGCAACTTGAGAAAATGCGCCGATACTATCCTCTGCGTAACTTCCGCGCCATTCCCAGACCGAAAAGGATAACGAGCAAGGTTAGTGTAGAGGCAGGTGAAAACGATGGCTAATTCATTATTCGAAGAGAAGTTGAACTCGGGCGAGTTTATCGTAACTACCGAGATTGGTCCTCCTAAAGGAGCGGATATTTCCGAGATGGTCCACCATATAGACCTGCTCAAGGACAAGGTAGATGCAATAAACGTCACCGACCACCAGAGCTCGGTAATGCGTTATCCTTCTATAGGAGGTTGCCTGCTTGTTAAAGAGCAGGGGGGTGAACCTATACTTCAGATGACCTGCCGCGACCGTAATCGAATGGCTTTACAGGCTGACCTTCTTATGGCTTACTCCAGAGATATCGTTAATGTACTCTGCCTGACCGGAGACTCCGTTGATGTCGGGGACCACAAGGAAGCGAAACCCGTTTTCGATGCGGACTCTGTCCAGCTATTAAAAATTATTAAGACACTGGAATCGGGGACGGATATCGCCGGCAATGAACTAAAGGGCGTGCCTTCATTCTATACCGGAGCTACTGTTCATCCGGAGGCGGACTTCATAGAACCGCAGCTCATTAAGTTCGATAAAAAAGTATCCGCCGGAGCACAGTTTTTCCAGACCCAGGGAATATTCGATTTAGGGAGCCTTCGGCGTTTCATGCAATATGCTTCGCAGTTCGATGCTAAAATCCTGGCCGGCATTATCGTCCTTGTCTCAGCCAGAATGGCAAAATACATGAACGAAAACGTCCCGGGGATAATTATTTCTCAGGATATCATAGACGAACTGGCATCGGCCGAGAAGGGAAAGGGCCTACAAAAAGGAATAGAAATTGCAGTCAGGTTTATAAAAACGATAAGGGAGGAAAACCTCTGCCACGGAGTACACATCATGGCTGTCGGCAATGAGGGTATCGTCCCGGAGATTGTGGAAGCTGCCGAAGTAATAGATGTACCGTACTGACTCTTATATAAGGAGGGAAAGTTGGATGGAAAACAAAGAATCAAACTCTGTAGTTAAGTCTAAAACCAAGAGAGCAGGTAAAAAGAAACAGACGGAAAAGATACTGATTATTGATGACGAACCTGACTTCGTTGAAGCTTGTAAGCGAACAATGGAATCAAAGACATACAGGGTGATGAGTGCGTCTGACAGAGAACTTGCTATGGATATGATGGCGGTAGAACCTGACCTTGTGGTGCTGGGAACGCTTGCTCCGGCAGGACAGGCATTTGCCATGTATAAATGGCTGGAGCAGCACCCCAGATATAACGATATACCTATTCTGGTGATAGACGCCCGGCAGGGAGAACGGAACATTAAGGGATGGAGCACGTATGAAAATATCCAGGTAGACGGCGACGAATATCTATACAAACCAATCGAGCCGGCTTCTTTGATTCCCCGGATTCAAAGTCTGCTGGATGCCAGGACAAAGACAATAAGGATACTTGTAGTCGATGACCATACAATGATAAGAACCGGTATATCGGCAGTAATCGCTCTGCAGAAAGACATGGAGGTGGTCAGTGAGGCAGTGGATGGGCAGGATGCGGTGGATAAAGTGCTGAGGTTTTCCCCTCATGTGGCTCTGGTTGATATCTTTATGCCGATAATGAGCGGCATAGAGGCGACGAAACTGATAAACCAGCAGTATCCGGAGACAAAAGTACTGATTTTAACCCAGTACGATGAGGAAGAGAATATGATTGTCGCCAAGCAGTCGGGAGCATATGGTTTCATTCCTAAAAAAGCCGCCAGCTCTGACCTGATAAGGGGAATAAGATATGTCAGCCAGGGTAAATATTTCCCGCCGTCTTTTGCCGAACTGGTTGTTAATTGAAGAAATAGGCATTATAACGAACTATCAAAAACAAACATTTATATTTTAAATAAAGGCTAGCAGGTCTTCGAAGTTCTGCTAGCCTTTATTTATTCAGTATACCTGAATCAGTAGCATCATGTGTTACTTTAGCGGTACTTCGACCGGAGGTGACTGTATTATGTAAGGGGGAAGAGAAATTATAAACAAATAAAGGGCACCAGCTTTGGGATGCCCTCGGCTCGAAGCTGATAGAAACCGAAGAGGGAGATATTGAAGCCCCCGTACGATAGTTGTATTATTATGCTGGCAGAGGGTCAGGATAACCCGTAGGGTATTAATCCGGCAATACCGTATACGCAATCTTAAACCTGTATACAGGGTAAAACTAAATTGTTCGAAGTGCTTAAATCGAATATCGGAAGAAGGATGCTTCTGCTATCGGCGGTAAGCGTGCTTCCGGCGTTGATAGCACTCGTTATTTTCGGCTGGCTGGCTGTTCAGCAAAGCCAGGAACGAGTTTCATACGAAGCTCAAACTCTGGCCCGGACGATAGGCAACCACCTCGATTACATCTTCGGTCAGAATATGGAAAGACTCAGTAATGTCCAATTCGCCGCCGATATTAATATTTCAGATGAAAACACCAGGCCGGAAAGAAATGCACTGCATAATACTTTTCTCGGTTCTATTTTTGATTTCGTTTTTATTACCGATACCTCTGGCAACGTACTCATAAGCGAACCAATCTCCCAGGAATTAACAGGTGCCGATATAAGTGATTATCAACCGATAGCTTTAGCCCTGCTGAGTACCAGACCTACGGTTTCAAGCAGCTTCAATACGCCAGATGGCAGAGATGTGCTTTACATGATTTCTCCGCTTAAAAATCGTGAAGGGACTTTTATCGGTCTGGTCGGAGGAGAAATCCTCCTTACAAAGGAGAACCTGCATGAAATTATTCTGCCTCTGGTTACAGAAGAAAACAGCTACATAGATGTCATAGACTCCGATGATACCGTACTCGCCAGCAGTAATCGCAACAGGGTCCTGACGAAACTGGAGAACGACCCGAAAATTACTACTGAAAAAGTAAAACTTACCGGTATTCCCTGGTACGTTGCATTAAGCCAGCCTAAAGAGAAAGCCCTGGCTCCGGTTAATACACTGGAAGTGAGATTTTTCATAACTGCCGGTGTGGTGCTGGTAATTGTCTTTTTCCTGAGCTGGGGAATGGCCTATAGTATAATAAAACCAATTGGACAGTTAAATACGGCAGCCCAGAATATTTCGAAAGGCAATCTGCTGCAGCCTGTGCCGGAACTGGGTAGTGACGAAATCGGAGAGTTAGGCAGAAGTTTTGATACCATGAGGACTGAACTTAAAAAATCTCTTGAGGAAATACAGGAGTGGAACCGCCAGCTTGAAATGAAAATAGAAGAAAGAACACAACAGCTGCAGAATTCATATCGTGAAATTGAGCAGAAGGAAAACGCACGTGGCCAGTTACTTCAAAAGTTGCTCCTTGTCCAGGAAGAGGAGCGTAAGAGAGTGGCCAGAGAGCTCCACGATGAGACTACTCAATCGATACTTGGCCTGATAATGAAGCTTGAAGCAGCAACAGATATACCCGACAGCGACATAAAGCGTATAAAATCCACGATTGATAATGTCAAGGAGCTTGCTGCCGACACACTGGATAACGTTCATAAATTAATCTTCGACCTTCGTCCCTCGGTGCTGGACGACCTCGGACTGCTCTCTGCCATTCACTGGTATGCACAGAACCGACTGGGTGAGACAGGTATCAAAGTACGACTTGAAGTTACCGGAACGGAAAAGGAGCTACCGCCCCAGATTGAAACAGCACTCTTCCGTGTCGTTCAGGAAGCTATCACCAATATTGCCAAGCATGCCCAAGCCCAGAATACTCTCATCCACGTGGAATATAAAGCCCACACAATATCCATAGAAATCGAAGATGACGGTCTTGGGCTGGATACCGATAAACTCAGCCCTCAGTTCGGTGAAAGTCACGGATTAGGGCTTCTTGGCATGAAAGAACGTGTAGAACTGCTGGGTGGTACGTTTAAAATAGAATCTCAACCTGATGCAGGTACAGAAATAACTATCGAGGTGCCACTGGATTAATCGGGCGAATAACATGGAAAAAATCAGAGTATTGATTGCAGATGACCATACTATCGTCAGAGAAGGCATACATATGATACTTGCCGGTTATGATGATATCGAAGTGGTTGGGGAAGCTGCCGATGGCAGAGAGACAATTGAACTGACCGGTGAGCTCTTACCGGATGTTATACTGATGGATATCGCAATGCCCGGTATCGGTGGACTTGAAGCAACGCTGGAAATAGTCAAGAACCACCCTGAGAGCAAGATTCTGGTATTGACCCAGTATGATAACAGTGAATACATTTACCGTTTTCTCAGGGCCGGTGCTTCCGGTTTTGTTCTTAAAAAAACGGTCAGTACCGACCTCATTGCCGCCATAAGAGCAGTCGCGCGCGGCAGTTCGATAATAGATCCGACTATTGCCGATGTTGTCATCAAAGGCTATTTAGACCACCCTGAAGCTTCCACCGACGAAGGTCTTTATGAACGACTCAGCGACAGAGAAAAAACAGTCTTCAAGCTCATAGCGGAAGGTTATACCAGCCGCCAGATAGCAGATACACTGTATCTCAGCATCAAAACCATAATGACTCACCGTGCAAATATTATGGAAAAGCTAGGTCTTCACAATCGTACCGAATTAACCAAGTATGCAATCCGCCTTGGGCTGATATCTCCTGACCAATAGCCTCTCTTAAGCTATTCGCCATGCTCTGCTCTCCTATTTCTTATATAAATTAACCAACTACACTATTCTTACAAAAATATAGGGTAAACACCCTATATTCTATATCAATTTTATATTATATATTTATTATAGAACACCCTGGTATATTAAGACTTTTAACCCGCATGATGTAAGGAGGTGCGTGATGAAGAGGTTTAAGGGTTCGGAAAAAAGTCCCAAAGGAATGTATCTCAACCTGTCGTCTATAGAATTCATCCAGGTTAATGAAGAAACAGGAGTCTTACCCGGCGAGAGCGACACTACTTATATTAAAGTACCCCTTATATTTGCTATGATTGCGGGTCCTTTTGCAGGGCTGATTTTTATTCTTTTTCTGCCGTTCGTCGGTCTCGCTTCAATAATCGGTTTTTTGGGCTACCAGCTCTGGAAAACGATTCATATTCTGCTCAACAAAACAGTCCAGCTTGCAAGCTTCTCCTGGCAGCCCGGTAAAGCTTACTTTAATCCGGGACAGGAGAAGTCGATAGCAGGGTCAGACGAAATCGAGAACGAACTGGATGAAATCAATGAAAAAGTGGAAAAACTAAAGAGAAAGGAAGGCAGTTAATCCTTCTCGAACGAGTGAAACCTTAATCAGGTTCAGAATATTTTCTTTACACACAATAGCATTGATGATAAAATTCTGGTGGCTTGAACCGAGCACCTCAAAGCGAGGTATTATGTGGCAGCTTAGCCGCAAACGTATGCGTGCGCATTGGAGAGAATTATTATCATTCCTTGTATTTTTCGTAATAGTTACCGTTTACACTCCGAATACTGTAAAAGCTGCCGAGACTATACCGACTATTCCTCATGATACAAATGACAGACAGGAATGCCTCCTGTGTCATTCGACCGGTGGAGTGCTGCCAATCCCTTCAAATCATGCTTCCTATGACCAGAAAAACTGCCTTACCTGTCATAAGGTGGCTGATATTAATGCCGATACGACCGATGATGGGGAAGATGGTACTACCGATTATTCTCATCTTGCTGACTCTGATGAAAAATCATGCCAGCAATGTCATAACAACCCGGACCTCGGCATGACAGTGAATAACGGCGAAACATTATCACTGTATGTAGACCCGTCTGTATATGCAAATTCTATCCACGGTGACAAGCTGCTGTGTACAGACTGTCACACCACAGTGGAAGGCTATCCGCACCAGGACTGGGAGATTAACAGCAAACGTGAATACAGTATAGCCCAGTATGAACTGTGCAAGCGCTGCCATTTCGATAACTACACGAAGTCTCTCGATAGCATACACTATGAGATGCTGTCCGAAGGTGACATGATTTCTCCCGTTTGTACCGATTGTCACGGTGCACATGATGTATCGTCACCCTCACAACCGAGGGCAAAAATATCTCAAACATGCTCTAAATGTCACAGCAACATCTATGAAGAGTATGTAAGTAGCGTTCACGGGACTTCTCTGGTAAAGGAGAATAACTACGATGTTCCCGTATGCACGGACTGTCACCTGGCCCACACTATCGAAGACCCCAGAACGGCATCTTTCCGTATCGAGTCGGTCCATCTTTGCAGCAAATGCCACGGTGATCCCGAGCTTATGGAGAAGTACGGCATTTCCTCCGATGTGGTAAAAACATATCTCAACGATTTTCACGGGCGCACCGTAGCCCTTGTCGAGAAGCAGACAAGAGAAATATGGGTTGATGAAGCAGTTTGCACCGATTGTCACGGCATCCATAATATTCAACAGGCAGATAGTCCCAATTCGCCTGTAATAAAGGAGAACCTTGTCTCCACCTGTAACAAATGCCATGATAATGCAAGTTTGAATTTCTCCGGTGCCTGGCTATCACATTACGAACCCAGTCTGAGTAAAACTCCTCTGATATTCTTCATCACGTGGTTTTATCGCATTTTCATACCGTTCATAATCGGAGGACTATTGATACATATTCTGCTCGACCTGTGGCGAAAGATTACCAATCGGTAAGGGGATGGTGATACATGGTAACAATGAATATTGCGAATGTAGAGAACGACAGTACAAGGAAAAAATATGTCACCCGTTTCAGTAATGTTCAGAGAATAGAACATATTATCTTTATGGTGACCTTCATAGTCTTATCTGTCACGGGTCTTGCTCAGCGTTACTATACCGCCGGCTGGGCTGAATGGTGCATTCTTGTCTTGGGTGGGATTGAGTATACCAGACTGGTTCATCGCATATTTGCAGTTATTTTCATACTCCACATGCTTTATCATCTTGGCTTCGTCGCTTACTTATTCTTTGTCAAACACAAAAAACTTAACATGGTCCCGACTCTAAAAGATTTCAATGATGTTATTACCGAATTAAGATACTCTTTTCGTTTAAGCGACAGACCAGCCTTATTCGGCAGATTCGATTACCGCCAGAAATTCGAATACTGGGGAGTGATGTTCGGCAGTGTGGTAATAATAATCAGCGGCCTGATCCTCACTTTCCCGATTGCTGCAACCAGGATTTTACCCGGACAGGTAGTGGCTGCTGCAGTAGAGTTTCACGGATTCGAGGCTACACTCGCAGTACTTACCATCGTCATTTTCCATATCTATGATGTTGTTTTCAGGCCCGGTATCTTCCCCGGTGATACTACAATATTCACCGGTAAAATATCATTGGAAAGAATGATTGAAGAGCACCCGGTGGAATACCTGGAAAGAGAAGACCTGACGGAAATCAGAGAAAAATATCCTCTGGCCTCCACTGTAGCAGAGCCCCCTCCATCGGATTCGTGACTGTAAAATGGCGTTCTTTGATTCTTTCGCGGGCCACTATCTCACCCAGGTCTTAGTGTATTCCATCACCATATTCATCAGCATAGAGACACTCCTGGTATTGGGACGCATTAAAAGACCGCTCACGCAGATAAAATTCAGGTTTCTGGGGCTGCTTCTCCCCCTTCTATGCCCTCTTGTATTTTCACTGGCTTATCCCTCAAGGAATGACTTTTATTTCCGCGAACAAATAGCCATCATTGATATTAATACCTGGTTAAGTATAGGTGAAAATGCGATTGGCTGGATAACGATAGCTATAATTCTAATGACCGTTATCTTTTTCATTATTCATGAGGTGATTCCGCTACTGTCTGCCCGTCTCTCATCCGAGCGTGTCCTCCCGGAAATAGTTAAAGGCCAGTATCCCCGACTCGATACAGCAATGGCAACTAGCTTTAAAAACCCGGATGGTGCTCCCTCGACTTTACTGCTTTCACCGGATGATAAACCGATTATTTACCGTTCGGGCAGCGATAAACTGATTATCTCGGAAGCTTCAATAGATATACTCGATGACGATGAACTTGAAGCGATAATCGGGCATGAAATAGCTCATCACAGCAGCTATGTCAGCAGGATAAATCGATTCCTTTTGATACTCAGATGGCTCCATTTCTATAATCCGCTGGCCTTATTGATATTCCGTCGCGTTATCAAGGATATCGAAAAAACATGTGATGACCTGGCAATACAATCATCAGGTAATAGGTTATCACTGGCTTCAGGACTGATTAAAGTAAATAAGATGTCAAACGGTAATTCAACGGGCGACGAAAACGGAGAACAAACCAGCCTTTCCAGGAACGTCAAATTCAAAGAAGCCTCCAGTAAAAGTCTGGTTAAAGAGAGAGTACAGCGACTGGTAAGCTATACCGACGGGGATATCCCCTACCTGAATTTCAACCTGACCTTTACAGCCCTGATACTTACCGCTCTGCTGTTCTTCATCGTATGAATGCGTATATGGAGTGTAGATTTTGCCTGTAAAAGCCTTTCTTAGAGCCAGTCCCATGTCCGTACTGGCACCGATAATTTCGGTAGGAATAGTAGCTCTCTGTATTTCTCTGCTTGGCGTATTGCAAGACAATATAAGTCCTCCGGAACACGGACTTAAGTTATATGATGACATCGAAACAGCACAGACACAACTTGGATTTGAGATAACCGTACCCAGATACTTCCCCAGTTATCTGTCATGGCCCCCCGCGGAAATTAAAGGGCAGTTGTTACCTTTTACCGGAGTCGAGACGGTTTACAACTCTCAATACGGTGAAAAAACTCTTGTCATTTCTCAGATAAAAACTGATAAGGAACCGGAAAGTTCGTTATCCTGGATAAACAAATCAACCGAAGAGACTCCTGTAACAATCGGCGAATACACTGGAGTGTTAATTTCAGCTGCGGACTCGGAGGGACGTCCGTTGAATGCTGCAAGGTGGAAAACGGATAGTTTTTATTATACCGTAATCACGAATCGTTCTAAAAACGAACTCCTGACTATTATCAGAAGTATGCAGACGGATTAGAGTACAGAGGATTACAGAAGCAGGCTGTATTTAGAAATACAGCCTGCTAATAATACTTTCCTAAAACCGTGTATATATATTATCTAATCCGGCAGCACCGTCTTAGAATTTAATCACTTTAGGGTCTTTTGAAAATGAAGAAATCGTCGCAGTTGCATCTTTGAGATACAATACCTGCATATTGTCATCCGTTGCAGAGTACCTCCCCTTTAAGTTAGGATAAGCTTCAAGCATACTCTCTTTTGCTTCCAGACGGTCATCCTCAATGGCAACCGCCTGAATACGAATCCATTCGCCTTCACCCATGGCACAAATCTCAACCTTAGGGTTTTTTATCATCTGCTTGGAAACGTCTTTTACTTTCCCGGTCTGAATGTATAATTTGTCCTCAAAGATATGAACGGTTCCAAAAGGTCGCACCCGGGGCTGGTCCTCGTCCGCGGTTGCCAGATAATAAGTCTTGCTCTTCTTCAAAAAATCACATACTTCCTGCATCCAGAATACCTCCGATAATATTTATTCAGTGAATTTTACCACTTTAAATAAAAAATACAAACCCCGTCAGTACCAGCCGTATTTCTTGACCGAGTCGACCATTGCTCTTAAGTTCTCCGGCTTTGCATCATAAATGCCACCGCCGTTCGCCAGAATGAAACCGCCTCCCTTACCGCATACCTCGATGAGCTTCCTGCAGTAATCCTCGACATCTCCGGGAGAACCGAGCTGTAGAAGTGATAGAGGCACATTACCCATCAAACATACACGATCTCCAAGGATTTCCTTGGCCCTGAAGATGTCCGTCTTCTCGAATAAGATAAGCAGGCTCCCCTTCGGAAAGTCCGTGAAATATTCAAG
>CAZIYN010000032.1:0-12891 GCA_964543495.1 uncultured Dehalococcoidales bacterium
GTTATCAGAGAGACTATGATTGCGAGTGTAAATATACTTGACAGTTTTGCGTATCCCATTTTTTTCATCATAAAACGACTCTGAAAATGTGTCAATAGCCACAAGGAGCGACTTCTTATATTGCAGTATAAATAATATATGGAAAATATTAAGAAATAATGAAGATATTAAAATACTTTGTAAGGTGCTGATTTGCCGGTTATTAGAAGCGATAGATGTATATAAAATCCATGTGTTATATTCCGATGGATAAAATCCAGAGTATCGTTCTAAACCGGTTGGTACCTCACCCCTAACCCCTCTCCAGCCGGAACCATTCAAAATGAAAGAGGATTCTTCCTGGCTGGAGAGGGGAGTAAAGAAGAGAGGGGGCGAAGCCCCCTCTCTAAAACCTCTTCCCCCTTTCAAATAGACAATTACCACAGGCAATAGAGGAAACTGTTTGAAAGGGGGTATGGGGGATAGAATATACAATCAACCAAGACCAAACGATACCAAATGGAATTGTATTGACATTATACACTGAAACGTGTAATATCCGGATATGAGCAGAAAATACGATGCGGGCAGACCAGACTGGGACAGCCGCAGTATAAAAGCACTGAGAAATCATATGGGGATTACACAACGTGAAATGGCGGACAGAATGGGGACCCGCCAGCAGACTATCAGTGAATGGGAGCTGGGACTTTATAAGCCGAGGGGTGCTTCATCCACCCTGCTGTCTATTATCGCCGAGAGAGCCGAATTCAAGTATGAAGCCGGTGCGCGTTAAAGCCAGGAACACCAAGAAAAACTAAAGGAATACATTAACGACTTAAAAGCGGTATGATGGTGCCGTTTTTTTAAGACGGATAAATACACGTTAACGTGTATTTATCCCGAGGGCAGATAGAATAGTGGCGATTTCCGTGACGGAAAAGATAGGTAAACTGTCTGAGAGATATATCGCGGGCATATGGCAACGGGGTATGCTTTGCGGCCGGCAATTGATGACCGAAGATGGAAAACGGGTGGAAGTTATTTATCCGGGCAGGCAGAATGACGGCCGGGGGGCCGACTTCCGCGATGCGGTTATTACCACAGACGACGGGAAACTGAAGGGGGACGTAGAGATTCATGTCAGGTCCAGTGGATGGAAAGAACACGGGCATAATAATAATACAGCCTATAACAGTGTAGTTCTGCACGTGGTGATGCTGGATAATGCAGGGAGGCCCACAATACTGCAGGACGGAAATACCGTCCCCGTTATTTCTCTTGAGAGATATGCGGATATATTAATAAAGAACAAGCCTGGCGGAGGACCTGACAGAGGTGATATGAATCTACCGTGCCGGGAGTGTCTTCGAAGGCAGAGCAAAGATACCGTACTGGAATTTATTGAGCGCTCGGGAGAGAAGCGGTTCATCGAGAAAGTTACCACTCTCGAAAAAGATATAGTCGAAGCAGGCGCAGGAGAGGTGCTTTACAGGGAGATAATGGGCGCCCTCGGATACTCCAGAAACAAAGACCCGTTTATGGAATTAGCCAGAAGACTGCCGCTGAGGGTACTGGAATCACCAACCGTTGACAGGATATCGGACGAGGACTACCTCAATTACTGTCAGGCGCTCCTGCTTGGTACTTCAGGACTGGTTTCCGGGTGCAACCGGATAAAATACAGCGACTGTATACCATCAGGCATCCGGATAAAAAAGACGGGTGGGATTCATACCATTAATCCGTGCTCGGAACCGATGTCTGCTGATGACTGGTGTCTTTTTAAAGTAAGACCGAATAATTCACCCGTCCGCCGATTGATAGCAATGAGCTACCTCCTGGTCCGCTACCGCGAAAAGGGGCTGCTGGGAGGACTTCTCGGTCTTGTCGAAGAGATACTTGAAAACGGGGGATGCCGCGAACTTGAGAAAGGACTCCAGGTCGATTTCCTGGGAGGCGGACGGGCAGCTGATATCACGGTTAATGTCCTGTTGCCTATTTCGCTTGCCTGGAGCCGTCAAATGGCAAGTCCCGGATTGGGAAAGAGTGTAATCGGCCTGTTCCTCCGTTACCCGAAAACCGCGACCAACTCGGTTGAAAAACACCTTTCAGGGCAGCTGGGGCTGGATAAAAGTATTGTAAATACCGCGGCGAAACAACAGGGACTGATACATATCTATAAAACCCTCTGTACCCAGGGGAAATGCAGGGAGTGCCGATTAGGCGATTTTGAGGTTGGGGACCACATCCAGATCCAGGCTATCAGGACTCTCATCCCGGAAGCGGAAGTATCCGCAGGCGGCAATCATGGCAGCGTTGTCGGTGCAGAGTTTAAGCGGCGGGACAAGTACCGGCAGGGGTGAAACATCTATAAGCCGCTGTCTCAGCAGTCCGTTTGCGGCTACTCCTCCGGCAAGCAGGATGTTTTTCACTGCATAGTCGCGAGCAGCGGCAACCGTCTTGGTTACCAGCGCGTCGACGACTGCCTCCTGAAAACTAGCGGCACCATCCGGGTTGTCAGGAACCTTTCCTGCTTCTACAAGTCTGAGAAGGGCGGTCTTGATTCCGCTGAAGCTGAAATCGTTCGTCCCTTTCAGCCAGGCACGCGGGAGATCGATGGATGCTGTGCCCGATTCGGCAGCCCTCTGGATTGCCGGACCGCCAGGGTAGCCGAGGTCGAGTATCCGGGCCGCTTTATCGAAAGCTTCGCCGGCGGCGTCGTCGCGGGTCCTGCCCAGCAGTGTGTAATCGCCGTGACCTTTCATCAGCACCATATCGCTGTGTCCGCCGGAAACAATCAGGCACAGCAGGGGAAAGAGGCTGTCATCGTTGGGGCCGTCTTCTACCAGCCAGTTGGCATATATATGTCCCTCGAGGTGGTTGATACCTTTAAACGGAATACCTCTCGCCAGCGATATCGCCTTGGCAGCGTTTACACCGACAAGCAGCGAACCGGCAAGCCCGGGACCGTGGGTAACGGCAATACAATCGATATCATCCCAGTCTGCTCGCGCATCCGACATTGCCTGTTCGATGACGGGTATAATCGCCAGATTATGCTGGCGGGAAGCCACTTCGGGGACTATTCCCCCATAACGGGCATGTATTTCCACCTGCGAAGCCACCTGGTTCGAAAGGATTTTTCTTCCGTCCTCGACAACCGCGGCGGCAGTTTCGTCACAGGAAGTCTCGATGCCGAGTATTTTCATACATGGAAATTATAGCACAGGCTGAAGCTGGCGGAATAATTCATAGAGCAGGAAATAAAAAAAATTTTCAGTCAGGACTTGACAAAATTAAAATATATGCTATAATAAACTTAAAAATATTAATAAACATATTAAAAAAGTTAATAATACAGATAACTGGAGGAGAAAATGCCGAGAGACTGGAATGAGCTGACAAAGATTACTCAGGGGGCCGATATTATCATCGAACGTGTAAGGTTCAGCGATACCGGAATCGCCATCGAAGGTGAATTCGAACTGCCCCAGCTTGCCCGTATTTCGGCGGAAGACCAGATATTCATAATGGCGTTTATACAGTGCCACGGTTCGATTAAGGATATGGAGCAGATGTTCGGAGTCAGTTATCCGACTGTGAAAAACCGCCTCAACCGGCTTGCCGGCAGACTGGAACTTATAGAGAAGCAACCATTTTCATCCAGTGAAGACGTGATATCGGAACTCGAGCGTGGTGAAATAGATGCAGACGAGGCTATAAGGAGGTTGACAAAATGAACCGACCGCCGTACCTGATGCGTGTTCGAATAACAAATCCCGAACGCAGGATAAACCTCTGGTTGCCCTTATTCCTGGTTTTGCCTTTCCTTGCGGTCATCCTGCTTGTCCTCTTGCCGCTGGTGCTGCTGGCAGCGATTGTGCTGCTGCCTTTCGGCTGGGGGAAAATACTCCTGGTAGTACCTGCCGCTCTGACTATTCTATGCGAGGCGAGAGGACTGGAAGTTGAGTTTGAGAATAAGAAAGAGCGGGTGCTGATTTCAATTAAATAAACTCTAAAGGAGGTTTTAAAGATGTCTGATAACAGGAAAAGGATACTCGGAATGCTTGCCGAGAAAAAAATAACCGTTGAAGAGGCCGAAAGGCTGCTGACTCTCACCGGGGCTGAGGAGGAGACGGAAGAGCAATCTCGCAACACGACGCCGGATGTTAAAATTCCCTACAAGTACCTCAGAGTCGTCGTCCAGCCGGGACCGGACAGCAAGGGAGAGAATGGTGTTGAGAAAGTGAATGTCCGCGTACCGATGAAGCTCATTCGTGCCGGAATGAAACTGACCGCGCTTATTCCCCCGCACGCTGCAGATAAGATGCATGACGCCATGCAGGAAAAGGGTATCGACTTCGATATACGCAATCTGAAGCCCGACGATATCGAAGAATTAATCGAAGCCCTCGGTGACCTGGAAGTCAACGTGGACGGCGGCAAGGAAACGGTGCACATTTACGTTGAATAAACAGCCGGTATGAGAAGACAGTCCCCGCCCGGGAAACTCACCTGAGGTGAGTTTCCCGGGTTTGATTTTTTGACATAGTTATTCTCCAATGATATTATGTATCTCACTGGTGAATATACATTGGTATGGGCAGGTGATGATTTGTGTCTAGCATCGAAGCACTATATTTAGTGCTTCTTATCGTTTGCCTTTTGTTCTCCGCTTTCTTTTCAGGTTCGGAAACAGCTTTTATTTCATTACAGCGAGTAAGGCTCGAATATCTGGTAAGTACCGGTACCAGAGGAGCGAAGCGGGTTTCCAGAATGATTGAACATCCCGAAAAATTTCTTTCTACGGTACTCTTAGGCAATACATTCGTGAATATCGCTGCTGCCGCTCTGGCTACGGCGCTGGCACTGAACCACTGGCCCGAGCATGGTATCCTGATATCTACGGCGGGAATTACCATAGTCCTGCTTATATTCTCGGAGACTACTCCTAAAACGTTTGCCGCTCAACATACCGAAAGGCTGGTCCTGCTTGCGGTGAGACCCCTCGAGCTGATTTCGTGGCTCTTTACTCCTTTGACAGCCGTTATGAGCTGGATAGCTACCGGAATAGGAAGGCTGGTGGGCGGAGAGCCTGTAAACCATTCGCTTGCAACTGCCGATGATATCAGAAATATGATATCCGTAGGTCACAAAGAAGGAACGGTGGAAGAGAATGAGGCGAAAATGCTTCACAAGGTATTCGATTTCGGTGACCGCCCGGTGCGTGAAATCACCATACCCCGTCCCGAAGTGGTGGCGATAGAACAGGGTTCCACTGTTGCCGACCTGTTTTCACTCTATGCTGATTCACCGCTATCGAGATTTCCGGTATTCGAAGAGAATATGGATAATGTTATCGGCATACTGTCCATTAAAGATGTATTGATGGCGCAGGCGAAGGGTGAAATAGACAAAGATACTCTGATTGACGAACTCATCCGTCCGGCATACTTCACCCCCGAAACAAAACTAATCGACGACCTTTTCAGCGAGATGCAGGAACAGAATTACAGGATGGCCGTAGTTATAGATGAGTTCGGCGGGACGGCGGGAATTGTCAGTCTCAGCAGGCTGGTCGAGAAAATCGTAGGTCCCGTAGGCGACGAGCTGGCCGATGCCGAGAAAGAATATGAGCAGATAAGTGCCAACACATATCAGATAGACGGCGGAATGCGTATCGAAGAAATTAACGATGAAATGGAACTGGAACTGCCCGAAAGCGAGGACTATGAGACTATAGCCGGCTTTATTCTGAGCCGTATCGGACATATTCCCAGGCAGGGTGAACAGTTACGATACAGGAATATTAAGGTTGTCATTACCAAGATGCGGGCTATGAAAATCGAGGAAGTACTGCTGACGAAGGAAAGAACAAGGGTACCGGATGAGTCCGAAAAGAAAGATCTGTAAGGGAAAAGGGATAGACTAATATAATATGGGCGCTAACGATACATTATATATAATACTTCTTGTGCTGTGTATCCTGCTGACTGCGTTTTTTACCAGCTCTGAAACAGCTTTTTTCTCTCTCCAGAGAATCAGGGTGGAGCAACAGGTAGGTACCGGAGTCAAGGGCGCATCACGTGTGGCTGCCCTGATACAGCGACCGGACAGGCTTCTCTCCATTATCCTGCTCGGCACAAACCTGGCTATGTCAGCCGCTTCGGCGCTGGCTACGGCTATAGCGATATCTATCTGGGGCGAACGGGGAGTATTATTTTCTACCATATTGCTGACAATCGTTTTACTTATTTTTGCGGAGACTACTCCGAAGACGATTGCCAACCGCCATGCCGAACGGATGTCGATATCCTTCGCCCGTCCTATCCAGGTACTTTCATGGATATTTATGCCTTTTGTTTATGTATTAAGCTGGATTGCCTCGGGTATTACAAAGCTGGTCGGCGGGACACCGGTACCGAGGTCGATAGTTAGCGAGGAAGAAATCCGGACCATGATTTCGGTAGGACACAAGGAAGGGACGGTTGAAGAAGCGGAAGCCAGGATGCTGCACAAGGTGTTTAATTTCGGCGACCGGCCGGTACGCGAGGTTATGATACCCCGAACAGAGGTCATATGGGTAGAGAGTGGAAAGAGCCTTGTTGATTTTCTTAAAATATATTCGGAATCTCCCTTGTCGAGATTCCCCGTGTTCGAGGAAAATACGGATAACGTAATCGGGATATTGTCCGTAAAAGATGTAATGATGGCCCTGGCAAAAGACACGATGAATGATAAAAGCACGGTCAATGAACTGCTTCGACCACCGTACTTTACACCCGAGTCCAAGCGTGTAAGCGAGCTTTTCAACGAGATGAGGGATAACAATTACCGGATGGCTGTGATTGTAGATGAATACGGCGGTACCGCCGGCGTGGTCAGCCTCAGCGGTCTGCTTGAAGAAATCGTCGGCGTGGTCGGAGACGAGCTTGCCGAAGCCGAAAAAGAATTCGAGGCAATCGATGAATATACCTTCCAGATTGACGGCGGTATGAATATCGAGGAAGCGAATGAAGAGATGGGTCTCGACCTCCCGGAAAGCGAAGACTACGAAACGGTTGCCGGTTTTATTCTTACCCACCTCGGGCATATTCCTAAGACAGGAGAGCGACTGAGGCACAGGGGAATGGTATTAACCGTTACCGAAATGCGTGGTCTGAAGATAGAAAAGGTTGTCCTGGCAAAGCGTACCATCAGGAAAGAAGATGCAGCGTCTCCGGGTTAAATTCAGCCGGGGAGATGAACTGAAATTCATCTCTCATCTGGATATAATGCGTCTCTGGGAAAGAGCGCTGCGTCGTGCGCGGATAAAGCTGGCATACTCGGAAGGATTTAATCCTCGTCCCCGCGTTTCTCTTGCGGCACCTCTTGCCGTGGGAGTGACCAGTGAAGCCGAGCTTATGGACGTATTCGTAAACGGAACCGTGTCTCCTCACTGGTTTACCTCTTCTGTCACCCGTCAGTTGCCGTCGGGCATCGAAATTTCAGCAGTCTACCAGATAGCGGGAAACCTGCCTTCATTGCAGTCACAGGTCCGTTTTGCCGAATACACGGTCATCGTGAACAAAGAACTGGGGCGTGATGAAATGAAATCGGCAATCTCGGAACTGCTTTCACTTGAAAAACTACCGTGGTCGCACCTGAGAGATACAGGCAAACGCAGCTACGACCTCAGAGCGCTGATAGACGATATCCAGCTTGTTGATTCAGGGGATAATTGCTATGCTATAAATATGAGGTTGCGCTGCGATAATAACGGCTCAGGCAGACCGGAGCAGGTAGTTCTGGCGCTTGGTCTTACTGATTATCCCGTGTCGGTCCATCGCTCCAGACTGATCCTGAATTCCTGATTATCATCCCTGTTTCGTGACTTAGGTCGCATTCACAGACGCCGCATATTATCTATTATTAATCTGAGGGGTAAATTGAAGGGATTATTAATAAGTCTTCTAGTCCTGATTGTAATTGCTTCAGCCGCCGTTGGTGCGAGTGCGGTTGTCCATATAAACCTTGCGGAAGACCTGGAAACGGCAAATGCAAAAGGTCTTGAAGAAGGTTATGATGACGGATATGATAACGGGCTGATAGAGGGGAGCATCGCCGGGTATCAGGAAGGAAGCAAGCTGGGGTATCGGACAAGCAGCCGGGAGACTAAAGATGATGAAGAGATGCAGAATATCTTTTTCATCTATAATCCCACCTCTAAAGAAGTACAGAAGATACTCGATAGCGGCGACCTTGATACCGTCCAGGAAGTAATCGATTATTCGGTGATTAATGGCATTCGCTCGGCGTATGTAAGGTGCCAGAGTATTCCCAATGAGCCGAACGATAAGAATTATCTTTATGAGTTCGTTGGATTTGAAACCGTAGACAGGGGATTCGTAGTTATCGACCCGGAAATACACCGGGAAGTGAGTGTGGAGATGGGAGAAAGTTACAGTGAGTTGAATAACCTCGAACCTCCGTCTCACGATGATACAATCGGTAAAATCACAATTGTCTGGTAATACAGGTAAGCAGGAATAATAAAGTGGACCAGGTTAAAGAATTAGCAACAGCGATAGCCCAGATACTTTTAGGACTGATAATCCTTGTCGGGGGCCTTATAACACTGGATATATTTGTCTACCTCAGTTTTACAGGCAGTACGTTTGCCGAAGAAGTAGCCAATGCTTTTTCCGACAGTTATGACGAGGCATATCAAAAAACTTTCGATATCGGTTATGAAAAAGGCTATTCTGAAGCTTATGACAAGGGATTCGGTAAGGGATATGAAGTCGGCCTCAGTTATATCCTCGAAGACAAAGTAGGCGACTTCGTGGAACTTCGCAACCCGACTCATTCTGAACTCAGAGAATTTCTTGCAGCTGACGAAACAAATACGAACCAGTTTGTCAGCGGAGAGTACGTATGCTACGATTTCGTGGCCGAACTGGTCAACAATGCGGAGGCTGCCGGTATCAGGGCGGCTTATGTCCGCATCCGCTCGAAAAACTGGGCGCACGCCATCGCAGGATTCGAAACTGTAGACCGGGGGCTTATCTTCATCGAACCTCAGTCGGATAAAGAAGTGACAATAGAGATAGGTCAACCCTATCCATGGTGGCAGGCAGGTGCTGCCAGCCCTACGGAACAGCAGTCGGCTCTGACGGAAATTCAGATAATATGGTAAGCTTATTACACCATAATGGTGAAAAAGCGAAGCAAAAAAGAACCGTTAGAGAAGCATGTCCTTCAATTCATAAGAGATAAAAGTCTGGTATCAGCCGGGCAAAAAATGCTTGTGGCAGTATCCGGGGGACCGGACTCGGTATGTATGCTCGATATCCTCATCAAATTACATGAAGAACTTGATATCGGACTGCATATTGTCCATCTGAACCATAAATTACGGGGTGTGGAATCGGATGCCGATACCGAATACGTTACCCGTCTCGCCCGGAAGATGGAAATCCCGGTTACAGTCGAGTCAAGAAACGTACTGCAATATAAAGAGTTGAAACGCACCACGCTGGAAGAAGCCGCCCGCGAGGTGCGTTATTCATTTTTCTGCGAAGTGGCGAAGTCGGTCGGGGCGGACTGCGTGGCGGTGGGTCATACTTCCGATGACAACGTGGAGACAGTCCTTCTGCATCTGATTCGGGGAACGGGGACAAGGGGACTCCGCGGTCTCCAGCCTGTGAGCGGCTGGCAGTATTCCGGTAAAAACCTCCGTATTATCAGACCTTTGCTAGAAGTAAACCGGCAGGAAACGTCGGAATATTGCATCGAGAATAACCTTGAACCGAGGATAGATTCCTCCAATCTATCATTATCGCCGCTGAGAAACCGGGTCAGGCTACAGTTGTTACCCGTACTGGAGAGTTACAACCCGCAGGTGGCGGAAGCCCTTCTCAGGACGGCCCGTATCGCCGGTGATGACCTGGCGGCTCTCGATGTGGAGATAAACCGTCTGCAGGAGAACATCATCGAGAAACAGGGGGAGACGATTATTCTTGAAAAAGAGAGCTTTCTGGAAATGGCTCCTGCCTGGCAACGGCAACTGCTCCGAAAATCTATCGAGGGACTGCGCGGTAATCTGAAAGATATCGAGGTACGTCATATCGAAGAAATTCTGGGAATGCTGAATAGACCAGCCGGGAGGAGTATCGACCTCCCAGGAGGACTCGTATTCGCAGTCGATTATAACCGCTATTTACTGACAAAGGATGAAACGGAAATATCTCCTTATCCCGTTATCGAGGGTGAGGTCGGCATAAAAATACCCGGTGAGACACGGTTTTCCGGCTGGTCGATAAAGACTGAAAACATCAAGCCTGAAGATATGGAAGAAGCGGATAATTATACTGCTTTTTTCGATGCCGATAAGACCGGAGAAACGCTGACGGTACGTTCGCGTCGACGCGGAGACAGGTTTTACCCGCTAGGTATGACCGGGCAGAAGAAGCTGGGCGAATTTATGATTGACGCGAAAATCCCCCGCATCTGGCGTGATAGAGTCCCAATCGTCTGTTCGCCCGAACAAATTCTCTGGGTGGTCGGCTGCCGTATCGACGACAGGGTAAAAGTCACCGATAAAACTAGGAAGGTCCTTTACCTGAAATTTGAGCGGAAATCGATATAAAAAGCGGTGAAAAACACGAGTTATAAACTTGTTAAAGAGTGTGAAATCTGCTAAACTTGTCCATTACACCATATTTGAATTTTTTAGAGAGAAGGACTATTTTCATGAGCATAAAAGAGGTGATTACCACGGTCAGGAAAGAGGGAAGAAGAGTTCTGACCGAGACGGAAGCCAAGGATGTACTCGGACGGGCGGGAATAAACGTCGTTGAAACAAAACTCGCTATCTCTAAGGAAGAAGCCGTCTCCATAAGCGAGAAAATGGGAATGCCGGTAGTCCTGAAGATAGTCTCGCCGGACGTTATTCATAAAAGCGATTCCGGTGGTGTCAAGCTCGACCTGCACACCGGAAAGCAGGTGGAGAAAGCCTACGACGATATCCTTAAGAACATAAAGAAAGCCTATCCCGAGGCGAATATTCAGGGAATATCGGTACAGAAAATGGCTCATCCCGGGGTGGAAGTAATTATAGGTATAACGACTGATGCCCAGTTTGGTCCTGTGATAATGTTCGGGCTCGGGGGCATTCTGGTAGAAATCCTCAAAGACGTGGCTTTCAGGATTGTCCCTCTTGAAAAGAAAGATGCCCGTGAGATGATACGAGAGATTAAAGGCTACCCGGTGCTCGAGGGCTACAGAGGACAGGAAGCGGTCGACGTGGAAAAACTGGAAGAAATGATATTAAAAATCTCGGATTTTGCGGAAAAAAATCCACAGGTAGAAGAACTGGACCTCAACCCGGTCCTTGCTTACAGTGACGGCGCGGTAGCCGTCGATGCCAGGATAATTCTCGGTGAGGGTAAGTAGAGGGTATGGACCTCCGAATGATGCTGCGGGAAGTGGCGGAGAGGTACGGTGAAAAAACAGCAATCATTACGGGTGAAAACAAATTATCTTATTCGGACTTCGATATACAGTCGAACCGGATTGCCAATAAGTTGACGGAACTCGGCGTAACAAAGGGCGACAGAGTGGCGATGATGCTGCCGAACAGTCCGGAGTTCGCCATTATTTATTTCGGCACCGTGAAAATCGGTGCCGTTATTGTTCCACTGGACTCGAAATACAAGTCTGACGAACTTGTCTCTATTTTCAACGATTGCCAGCCTAAGATACTGGTTGCCGAAAGCGAGACGCTCGAGTCGGTCAAACCATCTCTACCCGGTTTCGGCTATATTAAGCATATAATCGATGTCGGAAACGGGTACACGGGTAAGGCACTCAGCTACGAGGAGATTATAACCGGCGGCAATGGGGAGCCTCCGGATGTAGAATTATCCGCTGAAGATATCGCCCAGATAGGTTATACTTCGGGACCCTCATTCGACCCCAGGGGAGTGATGCTTTCGCATCACAGCCTGCTGGAAGAAGCCAGAATGTCGGTAGAAGGATATCAGCAGACGGATAAAGATATTATGATGCTGTATGCCCTGCCGATGTTCCATGTTTACGGTATGGTGGCTTCTTTCCTGGCTTCCGTTTACAGCGGCAGCGCGGTGGTTATGGTGCCGGGGACAGGGCTTTCGATAAGCAGCTTTATGGCGGCAATCGAGAGAGAAAAGGGTACAATGTTCCTCGGAGTGCCCTTTATTTTTTCACTAGCTGTAGACCTGGCGGAAAAGGAGGGAATTAAAAACGACCTCAGTTCCCTCCGCCTGTGTGCCAGCGCCGGCGCAGTTTTGCCCGTTGATATAAAAGAGCGCTTTAAGAAGCTGTACGGTTTCGATTTACTGGACTGCTGGGGACTTACGGAAGCGGTCTGTCATCTCACCTGTCCCAGTCTTAACGGCAGGATGGAGATTGCCTCGGTCGGGAAAGCTCTCTCGGGCTGGGAATTGAAAATTGTCGATGATGACGGTAAAGAACTGCCTGTTAACAGGTCGGGCGAGATAATCGTACGGGGTCCTATAATGAAAGGCTATTACAATAACCCTGAGGCAACGGCTGAAGTGATTAAAGACAACTGGCTGTATACGGGTGACATGGGTAAATTCGATGAAGATAAGAACCTGTATATCACCGGAAGAAAGAAAGATACTATTATAGTAAAAGGCCAGAATATAAATCCCGGTGATATCGAAAACACGCTGCTCGGGCATCCAGCTGTTGCCGAGGCGGTAGTGATGGGAATCCCGGATAAGCTCAGGGGAGAAATCGTCGGTGCAATCGTCAAACTGAAAAAGGGACAGTCCGCCAGCGAGCAGGAACTCAGGCAGTTGTGCTCCGATAAACTGATTAACTATAAGGCACCCAAGAAGATATTATTCGTCGATTCTATAC
>CAZIYN010000033.1:0-12553 GCA_964543495.1 uncultured Dehalococcoidales bacterium
CACCATCAATCGCATCAGTTCTTCGTCATCGGACAGGTTAATGGACGCTTCCGTACAGAGGGCAAACGGGTATCTCGTCCTGTTTTTCCATTCTATGAGCGCTGGCAGGATTTCCGCTTTCAGCTTCTTTTTGTTGCCGATGAAGTTGTCATCGACGATGAAAAGGCTGCCGCGCCAGCCGTGCTCATAAAGAGCGTCCATTTCCTTAATTAGTTGTTCTTTGCTCTTGGTTCTCGGCGTGTGCCCGTTCAGAATAACGATATCGCAGAACTCGCAATCGAAGGGACATCCCCTGGAATACTGCATGTTCATCGATGAATAATGCTTCATGTTTATCAACGACCACATCGGGACAGGGGTTACGCTGATATCCGGGCGTTCTTCTGAATTGTAGACATGTCGTGCCTGTCCTTTCTCAAGGTCTTCAAGAAAAGGCTGTAATGTTACCTCGGCTTCTCCCAGAACAAAGTGGTCGATGCCATCGAATTCCTCGAATATAGCGGTAAATAAAGGACCTCCGGCAACTATTTTTACGTCCAGATGGTTACACCGGGAGACGACTTCCCTGACCGATTCTTTCTGCACTGTCATGGCACTGATAAATACGTAATCAGCCCACCTTATATCGCTGTCGGTCAGCCTGGAGACATTCATATCCACCAGCTTTTTCTCCCATTCTTCGGGCAGCATAGCAGCTACCGTTAACAGTCCCAGTGGGGGGAAGGCGGCTTTCTTGGATACGAATTTCAAAGCGTGTTTAAAACTCCAGAAAGTGTCTGGATATTGCGGATATACGAGCAGTATTTTCATATCACCGCTCCTTTTTGTTTTTTACATAAGCGAATGCCTTGTTATGGCTTCTCTGTCTGAGGGGCGTTCTGCGATTTCTACGCACATCGGTTTTTTCGGACGCCTGTGATTTGTAATCGAAACCATCGAGAATGCGGCGTTCTATTTTATTATTAAGAATACGCTCGATGGAATTCACCATTGATGTATCCGCGCTTGTCACGAATGTCAAAGCGTCACCGCTCCTGTCTACCCTGCCTGTGCGTCCGATGCGGTGAATGTAAGCTTCGATATTCTCAGGCATGTCATAATTAATTACATGCGAAATATTCTGCACATCTATACCGCGGGAGGCGATATCGGTAGCTACCAGAATCTTTACCGAACCGGCACGGAAACCGTCGAGTGCAGCCTGGCGTCTATTCTGTGACAGGTTTCCTTGTAATGATGCGACTCTGAAGCCGCAATCTTTAAGATGCCTGGCGATACGCTCGGTACGGTGTTTGGTACGGGTAAATACGAGCACCGATTTCGACCCGATGCGGTAGAGCAGTTCCGTTAGCAGCCGGGTCTTCATCTGCTGTCCGACAGGGTACAGAGAATGAGACACGGTTTTTGCCGGTGCCGTTTGTCCTATTTGCACCGTAACCGGATTATTCAGTATCTCTTTGACCAGCTTGCGGATATCATCGGGCATTGTTGCCGAGAACAGCAGAGTCTGTCGTGACCCGAGCAGACATTTCAGTATTTTCTTAATATCCGGCTGGAAACCCATATCGAACATCCTGTCGGCTTCATCGATGACCAGTATTTTCAGTTTGGAGAGGTCGATAGAACCTCTCCAAAGATGGTCTATTAACCTTCCCGGACAGGCGACGATTATTTCCACGCCATGGTTTAACTCGTTAATCTGATTATTGATATTGGTGCCGCCGTAGAGCGCGATACTTTTTATTCCAGTGTATTTCCCCAGACTGTTGATAGTGTCGTTGATTTGTTCGGCCAGCTCGCGTGTCGGGGTTATAACAGCGGCGTTTATCTGCCTTCGGGGTGAATGTATAAGGTGTTGAAGAATCGGAAGCACGAAGGCGGCCGTCTTACCGGTGCCCGTTTGTGCCAGTCCGATAACGTCTTTACCCTGTAATATGGGTTGGATTGCTTTTGCTTGTATCGGTGTGAGTTCTGTATATCCAAGCTCATGCACACCTTTCATGATACCCGGATGAAGGTTCAAGTTTTCGAAATTCATTAATTCTCCTGAGTTATATCACGGAACTATCTATTCCGATAGGTGTAAAAGTTACCAATAATATTTTAGTATCTTCTCTGTCTTCCACCACCACTTCTTCTGTTGCCATACCCGCCACTTCTGTTACCGTAACCACCGCCACTTCTATTATCGTTACGAGGACGCGCTTCATTAACCACGATTGTTCGCTCATCAAGCATTTTTCCGTTGAGTCCTGTGATTGCCGCTATGCTCTCGGATTTAGATGACATTTCGACAAAAGCGAATCCCTTAGGTCTCCCGCTGTATTTATCTGTTACGACGCTTATCGTATCCACAGTCCCGAAAGCCTCGAACTCCTGTTTCAGGTTCTCTTCCGTTGTATCATAAGATAGATTGCCTACATAGATTCTCATAAAAACCTTCTTATTAAATTAATTTGGTTTGCTCCGTCACATTACTGTTTCGGCCGGTAGTGCTTAGATTATTTTCATAACAAAGAGCAGCCAAGAATACATTTCTGGGCAAGATAATAGCTACCGCTTCCAGGCATACATTATAATAAGCTGTTCCGGTATATTGTTTGAAGCCTTGTCAGCAAATAGCAATTTTTTTAGCCATCTATTGAGGCTGCTCTGACATCTTCCTTGACTTTCTCTTCTTCTTTTTCTTTTATAAGCCTTGCTGACCTAACCTTTTCTTCTAACCTGTCGGCTTTTGCCCATTTTGCTCTGAATGTAAACAATGCTATGGTACCAACTACTACCAAACCTGCGAGTATATATAATCCTGTCATTTCACCTTCCTTCTATTCCTACCAAAGGGGACCTTTCGTATTGCATTATTGTGATGTACACCGGGAGCAGTTTATTACCAGTGTAAAAAAGGTATAAAATTCCTGAGTTATCTACCGTGGGTTTACTTTGCGGTAACAATCGCTGCAGTAAACCGGCCTGTCGCCGCGTGGTTCAAACGGTACTTCTGTCTCCTTGCCACATTCGGCACACACCACCGGGTACATCTGGCGTCTGGAGCCATAACCACCGCCGGAGCGTTCCGATTTCCTTGCCTGGCGGCATTCCGGACAGCGCTTGGGTTCGTTCGTAAAACCCTTTGATTGGTAGAATTCCTGTTCGTCAGCGCTGAAAGTAAAGGTAACTCCGCAATCGGAACATATGATGGACTTGTCCTGAAAAGCCATTGGATGACCTCCTCTTTTAGAATTTTAATTCGAGTCTGGTCACCCAATACTTGATTGATCTGAAATGATTATTGAAAGTTTGTAATAACCTAACTAAAACTAATTACATAAAATTGTATATGGAATAGAGGTATTTGTCAAATGCGAGAGACAATTCCTGATATATCAGCCAGAGCTTGGGGGTGAGGTGGGGTATGCGGGTTAACCTTGGCGATCATAAAACCAATGAAAACATTTTTTCGAAAGTTATACCCTCTGAACGGTATGGTGGGCGGTAACGGACTCGAACCGCTGACCCCCTGCGTGTAAAGCAGGTGCTCTAACCAACTGAGCTAACCGCCCGGGATGGCGCGCTTGGCGGGATTTGAACCCACGACCTCAGCCTCCGCAGGGCTGCGCTCTATCCTATTGAGCTACAAGCGCCGGTTTCCAGGTGCAGGTCCTGTTTTAACTCTCCCGCATCCATTATCACTGGTGCCGAAGGAGAGATTTGAACTCTCACGTCCTCAAGGGACACTACGCCCTGAACGTAGCGCGTCTGCCATTCCGCCACTTCGGCCAGAAATACATATAAACTCTAGCTTATATCAATATTTTCGTCAACAGTTTAAACCAAATTTATCCACTGTTTTTATCAGTGTAAATTGACCTGTATCTTCTTTACATTTTAGAATATATTCGTTATTCGCTTTTTAGAGGTGGTGCTTTGTTTCAAAAATCCGTGCTTGATAACGGGCTGAGAATAATTTCCTCGACAATGCCTCACACCCGCTCCGTATCCATTTGTTTTTTCATGGGTGTCGGCTCCAGATACGAGGCTGATGAGCAGGCAGGTATCTCCCATTTTATAGAGCACCTTCTTTTCAAGGGGACCGAGAAGAGAGCGACTTCAAAGGAGATATCAGAGGCTATCGAGGGAGTCGGCGGGGCTTTGAACGGCGGTACCGACCGTGAGCTAACGCTTTACTGGACGAAGGTGGCGCAGCCTCATTTCAGCCTTGCTCTCGATGTGCTTGTCGATATGCTGCTTAATTCCAAGTTGAACCAGACGGATATCGAAAAGGAGTGCCAGGTCATTCTGGAAGAGATAAGCATGTCCAGAGATACTCCTTCTCAACAGGTACACATGCTTATAGATGAACTTCTCTGGCCGGGCCATCCCCTGGGGAGGGATATCGCCGGCAGCAGGGAGTCTGTAACCGCAATGACCCGGGATATGATAATTGAATACCTAAAAGAAAAATATGCGCCTGCAAATACAGTAGTGACGGTTGCCGGGAATATCGAACATGAAGAAGTGGTCTCGGAAATCGAAAGCTACCTGAAAAACTGGGATAACCGGCAACCGCATCCCGGTTATCTTGCCTTCGAGAAGGGAGAAAATCCCGGGTTACTGATTGAAAAGAGGGATACCGAACAGGCCCATCTATGCCTTGCTTTTCCGGGTCTGCCCCTTCTGCACCCGCAGCGGTTTTCTCTGGACCTGCTTAATGTGGTACTGGGTGAAGGTATGAGCAGCCGGCTGTTCACAGAGGTCAGGGATAACCTGGGACTTGCTTACAGTATTCACAGCTATGCAGACCACCTGCTGGATACGGGTTCGGTTATCGTTTACGCCGGAACAGAGCCGGCGAAACTAAAAGTAGCGATAGAAGCTATTATAGAGCAGCTTTCAAAGCTCAGGGAGCCGGTTCCTGAAAACGAGCTTACCAAGGCAAAAGAACTCTCAAAGGGCAGGTTGCTGCTGCGTATGGAAGATACCCGCAGCGTTGCCGGGTGGATGGGCGGACAGGAAATTCTGACAGATGATATACTCACCGTCGACCAGGTTGTGGATATCATCGATGCAATCACCGCTGAAGAGATGGCAGGACTGGCGGAAGAGCTGATCAAAAGCGATAAATTACGCATGGCGGTAGTGGGGCCGATCGATGAAGACGAACCGCTTGATGAATTATTAAAACTCTAAGCGGTTTGATACGGAAAAACACCATCGGATATTTAAGGTGCGTAATAAGAGCAGTCCTGAAATATACACTCCCTGTTGCGGTCGGTGTAAGTACAGGCGATTTCCTCACCCTTTTCGAGGGTTATCCCCATGCGGTCGTGAAGAAAACCAATTGCTGCTTCAATAGCTTTCCGGCTTGCCCTCTTGCAGCAGCGCGGAGCCCCGTCTATCATCGAATTGAGCGTATAAGCGGTGGCTTCATTAGCCAGTCCACGTGGTTTTCCCGTCAGCGGGGTTGCTTCAGTCAGGACACTGACGGCGGTGCCCACTCCTATTGCGGCGCCGCAGGCACCATGAGAGCCGCACCAGCCTCCGGGGACCTTACTGCCTCTGGAAATTGCCTTTTCAACGGCTCCTTCCGGCACCGGATATCCGGCATTTTTAACGGCAGCTACTATGATTGCCGGTACCATAGCGTGGTGCTCCGGTCCGTGCATCGGTACCGAATCGTGTGCCATAATGAGTTCGAGTATATCCAGAGGGGCGTTCGAAGTTGTCGAATTGAGGACCTCACGGAGGATATCGAGCGCTTCGCGTTCATGGCATTCGTTGCAGACAAAATGTCCCTCCGGACAATATATCATAGTGCCGGATTCGGTGCCGCAGTATGAGCAGGTCATTTTCACTTCTTTGGTCCCGTATACAAGAGGATGACCGCATACACCGCAGTTGTCCATCGATTTCATGGTTGCTTCTTCGGTCATAAATCGGTTCCGTTCTGCAAATACAGCCGTGGTGTTTAACCACGGCTGTATTTCGATACACTTTTAAACAGGCAGATGCGTTATTACATCATGCCCATATCGCCCATTCCGCCTCCAGCGGGCATTGCCGGAGCATTCTTTTCAGGAATATCGGTAACGAGCGATTCGGTAATAAGTACCATCGCGGCAATACTGGCCGCATTCTCAAGGCTTGTCCTGACCACCTTCGTGGGGTCGATGATGCCTTTCTTCACCATATCGCCGAACTCATCGGCAGTAGCGTCATAGCCTACTCCCGGTTTGCTCTTCTTTACGGTATCGACTATCACCGAGCCGTCTTTTCCCGCATTTTCAGCGATCCAGCGAATCGGGTCTTCAACGGCTTTCCTGACGATGTTGAGTCCGGTAGCTTCATCGCCTGCCAGTTTCAGGGCATCCAGGACTTTCAGTGAGTTGAGCAGGGCTACTCCGCCGCCGGGCAGAATTCCTTCTTCAACGGCTGCCTGGGTAGCTGACAGAGCATCTTCTACCCTGTGTTTTCTCTCTTTGAGTTCGACTTCGGTAGCCGCGCCGACCTTCAGTACGGCGACACCGCCGGCGAGTTTAGCCTGTCTTTCCTGGAGTTTTTCACGGTCGAAGTCCGAAGTGGTCTCCTCAATCTGGGCTTTAATCTGGCGGATTCTCGCTTTTATTTCTTCGTCCGAACCTTTGCCTTCGACTACCGTGGTATCATCTTTATCGATGGTTACCCGGCGAGCCCTGCCGAGGTCTTCGACGGTAACCGAGTCCAGCTTACGTCCGACATCCTCGGAAATAACCTTGCCGCCGGTAAGGATTGCCATATCTTCCAGCATCGCTTTCCGCCTGTCACCGAAACCGGGGGCTTTCACCGCCACTACGTTGAGCGTGCCGCGCAGCTTATTGACTACCAGTGTGGCAAGCGCTTCGCCATCCACGTCCTCGGCAATGATAAGCAGGTTCTTCGATACCTGGAGTATCTTTTCAAGGCCAGGCAGTAAATCGGATACTGCTGAAATTTTCTTGTCTGTCAGAAGGATGTAGGGGTCTTCTATTTCCGCTATCATTCTCTCGGTGTTGGTAACGAAGTAGGGGCTTATGTAACCGCGGTCGAATTTCATGCCTTCCACGTACTCGGTCTCGTAACCGATTCCCTTGGACTCTTCTACCGTGATTACGCCGTCTTTTCCTATTTTGTCCATAACTTCGGCAATGAGGTTGCCGATTTCGGGGTCCTTGGCTGTGATAGTTCCTACCTGTGCAATCTGTTCTTTGCCCTTAACTTCAGTGGAGACCGCCTTAAGTTCGGCAACGATTGCCTTTGTCGCCTGCTCGATTCCTTTTTTAAGTTGAATCGGTTCGGCCCCGGCGGCTACGTTCTTGAAGCCTTCCGTAACGATTGCGTGGGCAAGTACTGTCGAAGTGGTCGTGCCGTCGCCGCAGGCGTCGTTGGTCTTGGTCGCGGCTTCTTTGACCAGTTGTACTCCCATGTTTTCGAAGGGGTCGGGAAGCTCTATGTCTTTGGCGATTGTAACGCCGTCGTCGATTACCGAGGGAGCTCCCCATCTCTTGTCCAGTGCCACGCAGTGTCCTTTTGGTCCCAGGGTTACTTTGACGGCATCAGCCAGAGTATCTATCCCTTTCTTTAAGGAATGTCTGAGTTCCTCACCAAAAATTATCTGTTTTGCCATTTATTTTCTCCTCCCAAGATACTTACTGTTTATTTCTTTTTCGGCCTTTTGGCTAATATATCGCTTTCGCGCAGGATCATTAATTCTTCGCCTTCAACCTTGATTTCGGTTCCGCCGTATTTGGCATAGATTACTACGTCGCCGACTTTAACATCCATAGCGATGCGCTTTCCGTCTTCGGACAATCTTCCCGGACCAACAGCCAGGACTTTGCCTTCCTGCGGTTTTTCTTTTGCCGTGTCCGGCAGGACGAGACCGCTTTTGGTAACCTCTTCCATTTCAATAGGTTTCACCACCAGTCGGTCAGCCATAGGTTCAAGTTTAACTGCCATTCTATTCCTCCTTCCATAATTAAAAAACAACCCGTTTCAGGGTTATATTTTAGCACTCTAAACCCGAGACTGCTAACTATTTAATATAATAACTCAGCGAGACTCAGCCTGCAAATCCATATATTGGCGCTGGCAGTCAATGGGAGCTATTTAGACGAATTTAAAATAAAATATATCGCTCATACTCCACAGAGCATATGAATATTATGAATAATGGCTGTATACTGAATTGACGTTTATGGGCAGCCAATCATATACTGGATAGAAGGTTCTTCAACAGACATTTCGTTGATTTTCATAAACATTTATTCGTTGATTCTTTTAGTGTCTTAAATACCGATGGCTAATTGCGTGTATCATCCGGGGAAAACAGCTATAGGCGCCTGTGTGAGTTGCTTCACTCTGGTCTGTAAAGAGTGCAGTACCGAGGTGGATGGAAACATATACTGCCTGCCATGCGTGGGGGAAGATATAAAAGGTGCGGTTAAGGGCAGCGGTCAGGTAAGAACAAAGACAGGCTTCCTGGTCAGTGGAAATACCTCCGGGCAGGGCAAACGGGCTGAAATACCACCGGATATCAGAGCTTGGAACTGGGGCGCCTTCTGGGGTACCTGGATATGGGGACTGGCAAACAGGGTATGGATAAGCCTGCTGTATCCGCTTCCGAACGTACTCGGAATCATTCTGGTAGCCCTGTTTATGAGTAATATATTAACCACGGAACAGCTGGTGGGTATCGCTCAGTCCAATATCTGGCGGTTCATGATATTCCTGCTGTGGGTGATGCAGATTGTATTGCAGGTATCGCTGTTATTGAAAGGCAATCAATGGGCGTGGCGAGCTAAGCGGTGGGAAAGCGTCCAGAGTTTTCTTACAGTGCAGAAAAGGTGGACTTACTTCTTCCTGGCGATGTTCGTTATATTATTCATAGTATTCTTTATTCTACCGCTTCTGTTCATAATAACGATGTCTGGTCTCATAACTGTATTTACTTTCTTTTAGTGAAATTCCGTAAATCGGTCTTTTTCTCTGTCCAGGTAGATAGTTATATTAACTTATTAACTGTTTGATTTGAAGCTGTGAGACTGATTCTGGTATAATCTGGCGATGATTATCGATTTTCATACCCATATTTTCTCTCCACGGATAGATGAAAACCGCAGCGAATATATAAACAGGGACCCGTGTTTTGCTGCCCTGTATTCAGATAAAAAAGCAAAACTGGCCACCGCGGAAGAACTGATTGAGAGTATGGACAAAGACGGCGTGGATGTGTCCGTAGTCGTCAATATCGGCTGGTGTGCCCACGAACTCTGTGTTGAAACGAACGACTATATTCTGGAATCGGTTTCCCGCTACCCTGACCGCCTGGTGGGATTCTGTGCCGTTCAGCCGAATTTAACAGATGAGACTCTGGAGGAAATCGAGCGCTGCGTGAAAGGCGGCGCAAAGGGAATCGGAGAACTGCGCCCCGATACTCAGCAGATTGACCTGGATGACGATAAGATAACAGGTCCGTTTGCGAAAGCCCTTTTAAAACACAATCTTATTCTTTGTTTTCACACTTCGGAACCGGTCGGACACTTATATCCCGGCAAGGGAGCAGTCACCCCGGAAATCCTCTACCCGTTTATTGCCGCCTATCCCGATATCAAAGTGGTCTGCTCACACTGGGGTGGCGGTCTGCCTTTCTACGAGCTGATGCCTGAAGTCGGAAAAGTGTTAAATAACACGTATTACGATACGGCAGCTTCACCGTTTTTATATAATCCTCAAATCTACAGGCAGGTCGGCCGGCTTGTCGGAGTGAATAAAATCCTGTTCGGCAGTGATTATCCCCTGCTATCGCAGGAGCGTCTGATTAAGGAAATAAAGGCATCGGACTTAACGGATGATGAAAAGGGTCGGGTCCTATCCGGAAATGCCCGTAATTTGATTCATCTATAAGGGATTCAGATATGGAACAAATCCGAAGTTTTATTGCAATCGAACTGTCCGACGAACTCAAGCAGAAACTGAGTCAGCTCGAAGCCCGTTTGAACGCAGCCGGCATCTACGGAGTGAGGTGGGTGAATCCGGAAAGTATCCACCTGACACTGAAATTTCTGGGTGATATCGCCGCCGACCGGACAGAAGAAATTACATCCGTTATGGAGGACTCGGTTAGAGGCGTTTCTCGATTCCGGTTGGTAGTGGAGGGTCTCGGGGCTTTTCCGAACCTGAGGAGAGTACAGGTAGCCTGGGTAGGACTGGGCGGTGATACGGAAGTATTAAAAAGCCTCCAGCGGAAAATCGAATCCAATCTGGAACCTCTTGGTTTCCCTGCCGAGAAAAGGGATTTTACCCCGCACCTGACACTGGCACGAGTAAATAACCGGGCATCTCCCGATGACAGGAAGAAACTCGGCAAACTGATTTCGGAAACGGATTTTACCTCAGTTACGTTAGAGGTTGATTCAGTCAACCTGATGAAAAGCCAGCTGACCAGACAGGGTGCTATCTACAGTCGTCTGAGTGTGGTCAACTTAAGCTGAAAATGGCTCTTGTAAATGACAATTCTCTGGTGTATACTACTTTAGAAAAATTCCAATAAGGTTGGGAGGTGGACCTCGTGGAACAAACAAGTTTCCCCAAGTGTCAGAAGTGTAAGTCTGGAGATCTGGTACCCCTATCCGATTTTGGCAGCCAGGGTGCGAATATTCATTATAAAGCGTGGGTATGCACCAATCCTGAATGCGGTTACAACCTGAAAATCAGGAACGGTGATGTCTATATCGACGAACCCATTATGAGCGGAGCTTCTCATAACAACCGCAGCCGCTAAATAACCCGAAGAATCCCCGGAATAGTTGATGGATGGATAAGTGCTTCCTCAGGTAGTAAAGCTGGGAGGTATAGCACTCGACCTTATTTTTCCTCAGAAGTGTATCGGATGTGGAAAAGAGGGCATCGTTCTTTGTCCTTCGTGCCGGGTGTCTTTACCGGCGATAAAACCACCGCTGTGTCCTTTATGTGGCAGACCTCAGTCAAGCGGTATCCTGTGCCCGGGCTGTGTCAGCTGGCAGGCAACAATCGACGGTATTCGTTCTTCTTTCCGTTTTGAAGGAGTTGCACAGCAGGCTGTCTACCAGTTGAAATACAGGAATCTCAGGGTGCTTGCCGGACCACTTGCCGGACTGATGAACGATTACCTTGCCGAAAATGACATTCCGGGTGATGTTCTGGTGCCGGTACCTCTGCACAAGAAGCGTATAAGGGAACGCGGGTATAACCAGTCGGCCCTGCTGGCGAAATACCTCGGTAAACTCGCAGGTATGCCGGTGGTGGACGATTGCCTTGTCCGCCGGATTCACACTCCTCCACAGGCAAGAACGGCGAATGTCGAAGAAAGGCGGAATAACATCGAAGGAGCTTTTACCTGCCGCGATGAAAGATTAAGCGGGAGAAAGGTGCTGCTTATCGACGACGTTTCTACTTCCGGTGCCACACTGGATGCCTGCGCCGAAGTGCTTAAAGAGACGGGAGTTAAATCGGTATGGGGACTGACTTTTACGAGAGAAATATAGGATAATATTCAGGAGGTAATTATGGAGTGGCAGCAATTCGTTCTGGGAGTGTATAGTCGTGCCGGAGAACAGGTGGAACAAATCCTTGGAGGATTGACCTCTGATGAACTGAACAAGCAGCCGGCACCCGGCGCTAATTCCGTGGGTTGGCTGGTCTGGCATCTGACAAGGAGCTTCGACAGAAACTTCTCTGAGATTGCCGGAAAAGAACAGCTCTGGACAGGTGACGGCTGGTATCAGAAATTCGGCAGGGCTCCGGACCCCAATGAGACAGGATACGGTCATACTCCGGAAGAGGCAGCCTCCTTCAGAGCTCCCGATAGTAGAACGTTACTCGAATATCATAAGGCAATACAGGAACGAATAACTGATTATGTAGGTACACTAACGGAATCCGAACTTGACAGGGAATCCACAAGTCCTACGCACGGTAATACTTCTCCTGTATATCAAAGATTACTGGGACTGGTAAACGATGGCTGGCAACATGTCGGCCAGGCGGCATACGTGCGCGGTCTGGTAACGAAGCAGGGCTGGTACGGTAGATAAGAGGAAAAGAATAAGAATGAAAGTAATCGGTCTTACAGGAGGAATCGGCAGCGGAAAGAGCACAGTGGCACAGTATCTGGTTGAGCTGGGCGCAAAGCATATCGATGCCGATAAAGTGGCACACGAGGTATTTAATCCGAATACCGATGGCTGGCGTGCTCTGGTTGATGCCTTCGGCCAGGAAATAGTAATGCCTTCCGGCGAAATCGACCGTAAGAAGCTGGGAGAAATAGTATTTAACGACTCTGAGGCTCTGGAGAAGCTTAACGGAATCGTGCACCCGGAAGCCTATAAACTTACGAAATCGAAAATCGAGGAGTATCGGGAGCAGGGCGCCGATGTCGTGGTGCTTGAGGTTATTTTACTGTTTGAAGCTGGATGGGACCACCTTGCCGATGAAATCTGGGTTACCATTGTTTCCGAGGATACCGCGGTGAAGCGGCTTACGAAAAGCCGCGGTCTTACCG
>CAZIYN010000034.1:0-12411 GCA_964543495.1 uncultured Dehalococcoidales bacterium
ATACTGACGATAATGACGATAATAGGAATTACTATTATCAGTGTCCTGGGTCTCAGCATTCTAACCGGATACTGCGGACAAATCTCCATAGGACATGCCGGTTTTATGGCCGTAGGCGCCTATACATCTGCAATCCTCTGCGCCAAACTCGGCTGGTCTTTCTGGGCGGCAATCCCCTGTGCTGCTCTGGCAGCCGGGGCGGCTGGTCTGGTCTTCGGCTTGCCGTCACTTAAAATAAAAGGACTTTACCTGATAATGGCTTCAATAGCCGCCCAGTTCATTATTATCTGGCTGATACTTCAGTTTTACGACGTTACAGGTGGAGCCGACGGTTTTTCCGTACCCAGACCCGAGCTGGGCAGCCTGATAATTAAATCAAAAAGCAGTTATTTTTATCTTGTAATGATATTTACCTGTCTGGCTGCCGTTGTGGCTAAAAACATCATCAGGACCAGAGCAGGCAGAGCCTTTATCGCCATCAGAGACAATGACCTGGCTGCTGAGGTTATGGGGATTAACTTATGGGCATATAAATTGCTGGCTTTCTTTCTCGGCTGTATTTTTGCCGGGGTAGCCGGTTCATTGCTGGTCCATTATTACGCATATGCCAGCGTCGACCATTTCCCATTTATGAATTCGGTATGGTATCTGAGCATGCTGATTGTCGGCGGTATGGGCAGCACTGAAGGGGCCATTTACGGTGCCGTGGGTCTCAAGCTACTGGACGAACTCGTCACCATTGTCGGGCCGGTACTGGCCGGACTTTTCCCCGCCATAGCGGCACAGGCAGCCGCCTCGCTGGGTCTGATAATGCGGGGGCTGGTGATTATTATATTCCTCGTTTTCGAACCAAGAGGACTGGCACACTACCTGGAACTTATTAAGGCGTATTTCAGATTGTGGCCTTTTTCACATTGAGGTACGATATAACGTTTACAGGAAGGAGGTGGTTAAATTAGAAAAGAAAGCAAATTTATTGAATCGATTTCTATTTGAATTTCAAAGGAGGAAAAATGAGGATAACTAGAGTATTACTGGCAATTTCTCTGACTGCCATACTGTTACTCTCATCAGGACTGACTGCCTGTGGCGGAGGAGAACCTGAAGAAGAAGCTACTCTGTATATCGGCGGTACCTTTGCATTAACCGGCGCTTATGCTGAGGATACTGCCGCGGTCCTGGCCGGTTATGAAGACTATGCAAAATACGTAAACGAGACTAAGAAGCTGGCGCCGTGGAGGTCCGAGAAATTCCCCGACAACGTAAACCTCGAGGTGCTGTGGCGGGATGATGAGCTTAAACCGGATAAAGCTCTGTCTATTTATGACGAACTGAAAGCGAAAGGTATGCTCGTTTACAGGATATCGGGCTCACAGATAGCGCTGCCGCTAATGGACCTGCTGTACGAGGACAACATCGGTGCCACAAGCATGGTCGCCGGACCGTATCTTCTGACACCACCGAAGACCATTTTCACGAACTATCCATTGTATACCGATGAGCTGGGAGCTATTGCCGACTGGTTTATGGATAACTGGGAAGAAGACAGAAAACCCAGAGTTGCATATATCACCGCCGACAGTGCTCCGGGCAGGTCGATAGATATTCCGGAAATGGAGAAATACCTTACCGATGCAGGATACGAATTCGTCGGCAAACAATTCGTTCCCATGGTACCAACGGCTCCACCGACCACCCAGCTTGCCTGGTTGAAGGATAACAACGTCGACCTTGCTCTCGGCTGGATGATTAACCCGGGTTCTCAGCCCACCATCAAGGAAGCCGTAAGACTGGGTATGGGACCTCATCTGGACTACAAGATAACCTTTGGCTTTGCCGCGCCCAGTCACCTGGCGGTATTCTCCCCGGCAATGGGTGATCTCGGTGACGGAGTTATTGTCGCAGGCAGCTATCCTCCAATGACTCATACGGATTTGGAGGGTATAGCCTTTTACGAAGAGCTTCAGTCCAAATATCGTCCCGACGATAAAGTCAGCCATATCATGTATCTGGCGGGCATGGTCGAAGCTATGATTCAGGTCGAAGCTCTGAGACTGGCAATGCTCGAAGTACCCGTAGATGAACTAACGCCAAAAGATGTACTGGATAACGGCTTCTACAAAATCAAGAGCCTTGATACAGGCGACCTGACTCCACCGTTAACCTTCGGCCCCGGAGATATTGAAGGAGCCGACGAGATGCGTATCGACCGGTCGATGGGAGGAGAAGTAGAATTCCTGGGTAATTACCCGATAAGCGGAATTTACGAACACTAGTAATTTAAAAGAGGGGCTCCTGACGGGCCCCTCTTTTTATCCAATCTCCAACCTTGAGAGAAAAATGAATATTACACGTTTCAGGTGATTGTGCAGCCTGATATATCAGGTTATACCGAATATATTACTTATTTAAAAGTAATTCTACATGGTTATGTAAAAACGGATTGATAGTAAAATAATTCGGCTGGATGAGATAGTGGCACCCGTACCGGGGAGCCAGGCCGGAGAATGTATCTTCGGCAACCCGTACGGGCGCCACAAGCATGATAATATTTGAGTTCGTTCCAGAAAATATATTGACGATATTTATTAAATTTGCACCCACTCTTTCTTATGAAACCAGCTTTGGGAGGCTTTTAGCTCGAAGCTGATAGAAACCGCGGAGGGAAAGACACTTTACACACAGAAGACCGGAAGTACGACCCTGTTACCACCCATTATTCTCTGAAGTTGAATTACGTCCTGTAAATCTTTCTGCCCCTATAAATAATTGGAGAAATGTTATCAACTTGACAGGCAGGTAGTAGTAGTTGGAAAATGATACGCATAACGAATAATGGCAAAGGATGTAATCAGGGCGCGAAGGTCAATCTCTACCAGAAATTTTCAATTTGTTAACCCGTAAAAATAGAAGGAGGAAGAAGAGTAAATGAAGATTACCCAAATAGAATGTGTACCTCTTACTTTGCCAAGTAGCCGCGGCAGAACCAACTCAGTACTTCTGGCAAAAATACATACCGATGAAGGTATCACCGGTTATGCCGATGGTGGCGGTGTGAATCAGGACGTTGCCACACACATGATAAAAAGCTGGGAGCCCTTCCTTATCGGCGCCGACCCCCTGGACAGAGGCGTAATTATGGCCAGGCTGAGCAGGTTCATTAGCTCCGTCTGGGGTCCTTCGTACCCGGCCGCAGTCTGTACAATAGACTTTGCGCTGTGGGACCTGGTCGGGAAAATAATGAATCAGCCGGTCTACCAGCTCCTGGGCGGAAAAGCTGTTGAAAAACTCCGTTTCGAATACTATGTTGTTCCGGATTCTTCACCCCAGGGCATAGATAAAGCACTGGAACTATCGGAAGAACTGGTAGCCGGTGGTGTTACCTGCTTGGGGATTAAGTCGACAGGATTCGGGGGAACCCGCTCAACAGAAAAAGACATAGCCGGTATAAAGGCGATATCCAAGAAATTCGGCGATAAGGCCGAGGTAGCTTTCGATGCTAACGCCGGTCTGGACTACTATACGGCATTGCGGGTGGGTCAAGAAGTGGACGATTGCGGTATGTTTAAGTATGAGCAGCCGGTGGCAACATCGGATATCGACGGGCTGGCGGCATTGCGTGCCAGACTGAAAACTCCTATATGCTCTCACGAATCCAGTGTCCTCATTCCCGGTTTGATTGAGTGCATCGAGAAGAAAGCTGTCGATATCCTCGGCACCAAGCTGGCTCCAGCAGGCGGAATTACGGAGGGCTTGAAGTGGCAAGCAATTGCTAAGGAATCTAACCTGGGATTATATTGTGGTGCCATGAATGGACCATGGGAAGCAGCAGCTCAGGCACACTGGCTTTGCACTGATGCCGCGTTTGCACATCAGGCACACGCCAACTATCAACCCCTGATGATGTACGGTACCCTCGATACCACCAAACCTGTCGAAGTAGATATCATCAAGAACCCGATGGTGTACAAGGATGGTTACTTCTATCCGCCTGAGGGACCGGGGCTTGGACTGGAGCTAAACGAGGAAGCCGTGCCCAGGTACCTGACCGAGGGAAAGAGCATCGTCACAATAGGTGAAAAACAAAAAGCAACCGTGGTAGCCTGATAATAAGGGAAAAAGACAACAGAACCGGAGGGCAGAGCTTTTTAAGCTCTGCCCTTTTCCAATTAGTCGAAGAAACAGCCGTATTAACTTACATTTACCGTAATAATGGATGACCGAAAACAATCAAAATCTCTTTAATGGAGGTTTTCCGGTGATAATGCTGCAGGTGACACTCAACTGACAGCCTATGGTATATCTGCCATCCTTTCAATATTCCTGCCATTCCTTACATACGGGTGGACGATTCCGCTTATCACCTCTACATTCCCTTCAGACGATACTTTAACCGCAGACCCGGCAGTAAGCCCGTATCCGATAGTTCCGTCTTCCTTGAGCTTGATTGCCGTTTTCAATTCTTCCCACCCGTACTCTTCATCATGACAATCGCAGATTATCGGGGCGAAATCAAGGCAGGGAAAAAGCTCGGCACTTAAGCTGTCATCCGGGTCCTGCCAGCGTACCCATTGTTTAGCCAGCATGATAGCTCCCGCCGAACTGCCGAAAAATACTTTACCCGTTTTGTAGAGGTTATTCAGGAATTCAATCATATTCTTTTCTCTAAGTACTCTAATTCCTCTGTCTACGTCACCACCGCCGATAAATATAATATCGGCTTCTCCAAGGATATGCTTGGCTTTTTCAATATCAGCGTTTTCAGGGGCGATAAGTGCATGATTAACGCCACCGGCTCCCGGCCCGCTGAAAGTATCGGTCATACGATGGAAGAAGTCTGTATTATCGCCGTTAGCAGTACCGGAATATGCAATAACAGGCGACTCTTTAGCGCTTTCCTTAAATATCGACGTAAGTATGAGATTATGCGAACTGCCGTCTCTTGGCCTGCCGCCGGCCAGCAGATAAACAGGTTTGATATTACTCACTTCCGCACACCCCCGTCTCTCTACCTATCGTTTACCAGGTAGCTTTTATCAATGTAGTCTTCGACATTTATAGGGAAATGCGCTCTTGCATACGAATATTTACCTGAGTCCTGCGGTGAAAGCGCTTCTTTATAGATAACGGAAATCTGCGCTTCCCTGCCGTACAGCTCTTTCAGCAATTCGGTTGCTTCTCCGGTAAGTTTTTCCCGGTCCCGCCGGTGACTCACCAGAAATAACTCTATATCATGCGGTGAGACCTGTTCGAGATGGTATTCCTCGATGCCTTCTAACCTGCCCATCGCATTGTCCAGCCCACGCAGTGTTACCAGCCTGTTATCGCAGGTCAGTGTCAGGCTGATATTCCTGCCTTCGATTGCCGAAAGGATTATACCGGAGTCCCGGCCGCAGGCGCAGCTCCCTTCCGTATCGATACGTACCATATCCCTGATATCGAACCGGAGGATATAGTACCAGGGGTTATTAAAGGTGGTCACCAGGACTCTTCCTACATCCGGAGTGCCGTTTTCCGCTTTCAGCGGCTGGAAATCCACCCTGCAGTATTCGCTGTTTTGATGAAACTTTCCTTCCTCGCACTGCATGAAGACATATCCTGTCTCCGTCGACCCGTAGGAGCTGGACATGGGTACATCGAAGACCTGCCGAATCTGCCTGTAGTGGAGCAGGGTCGGATATTCATAAGTATAAACAATCAGGCCCGGCTGAAAGACCTTTTTACGGTATTCGGATGCATAGCGGCACAATTTCGCCAGAAAAGAAGGATTAGCTTCAAGCACAGCCGGTTTGAAGATATCCAGTTCGTCAATCATCCTGTCCATATGCTCGACAGTCCACTGCGTGGGGTCTGATTTCTCGTTCAGGAACAGAAATCGGGAAAGACGTCTCTTTTCCATAGGGAGTTCGTCTTCCTCCGAAACAACCCCCACATTCAGCGGATTAGCCAGGACTGCTTCCGGATGGTCTCCGGTTGCTACTCTGCTGGCAACGGAATTCAGTTTCCAAGAAGCACGTTCTGAAGCATCCCACCATTCCTGGTTCCAGATGTTCGTAGCGCTGATATCGCTTGAGCCACTTGTATGCGCCAGACCGATTTCACCACTTTCAAGTCCAAGCTTTACATCGCGGTCCTGAGGCACAAGCCCGTCAGGGAAATGCATGCGTAAATCGGTCTTGTATAGTACGGGCATTGCCCGGTAGCGTTCGTCTATGGAATAACTATCACCCGGGTCATAATCTTTCCAATGGCTGTAAGCGGGTATCTTATTGAGTGCGGTCTCGAGTGTCTCCTGTGATTGTTTATAGTACTCAGGAGTGAATTTCCATCCGTTATCCATTAAGTCTGCTTTCTAAGTATTTCGCCGGTAAGAATTTTACCGGCACTGCCACGGTTTTAATTAGAATTTAGCACAGTAGCTACGATACAACAAGTTTCTCAGGCTGGCAGTTTAAACTGTCGATAAACGCATCAGGTTTATAAAAAAATCAGGTCCGGTATTCAGACCTGATTATTGCTTAAATATACTTAATCCTATCTTTCCTGCTGCCTCTTTCTCCTTTTCCATCCCAGCAGTTCCAGCAGTTCACCTACTGCACCATCCGCACTCTTGATAGGAAGACGCGGATTTATCCTGTATTTGTTTCTGACTCCAACTTTAGTCTTGGTGATATAACCGTCTTCTTCCAGGTCCATGATTATCTTATGAGCAGTGCGTTCTGTTACACCTACATCATCACCGATTTCTCTGGCAGTCTGGTCTCGCTGTTTTGCAATAGAGGCAAGCACAAGTGCATGATTTGTAACGAATGTCCACTCAGCCATTTTCCAGCCCCCAAAATTTTTTTCAGAATCCCTTGACAAACAACATAATCGGTGTATACTATTGATTTAATATACTAGAAGTATACTTCTAGTAAGATAAGTCTATAATATAAATTCAGGAATTAATATACTAGAAGAAATAATCAATTGTCAAGTGGCAATTCAATAAAAGGGAAAACCAGAAAGATAATCGGGGTAAAAAAATTGAAAAAAGGATTCAGTAAAAAACACTGCCCGAAATGTAACGGGAATATATATTTCGAGCCTGATTACAATGCTTCTTCTAACGGGCAGGAACAGAAATGGCTCGGATGGTGCCTGCAGTGCGGGTATATGTTGTACCTTCGAAAGCAACCGGCACCAACAGAAGAACTGAGCGTCTGAAACACATAAAGAAGTAAATTCAATGCCGGGAGGTAGAAAATGGGGCTATTCAAGAAAAAAGAAAGGCCTGTTGTGAGTGAACTAAAGTGCCCTGCCGAAGATTGTTCTTTCGTATGCAATGACGATAACAGCCTGAGGCGACATGTGGAGTGGAGACATCCGGAATTATCAAAGAGCGACGTTAAGTAGAAGAGAAAGTCGAATAGTTCTAAATCGATTTGCTACAATAGAGAGAAGAAGGTATGCGTTTATATTTACGGCATGGCGGAGAAGTCAGGCGGTTGCCGAAACCGATTCAGGACTATATAAGGCGTACGTTCTCATATACGCCCGAAGCTCTCACACTACTACGATGTTTCGAGTATAATGGTGAAGTCAAGGGAAAACAGGTAAAACGTATAAGTGTATTCAGCCCGGTCAGTGCCGAAGAAAAGCACCTTATAATAAAGACGAGGCAGGACCTTGAGCAGTACCATGATATACTGCTCTTCGAGGGATACATTGACAGGCAGGGGAAAGCGTACGTTGCCGACCGGCGGACACCTGTTAAAAAACCCAAAATTGCACGGACGTCCTGAAAGTATTATAAAGTTATTAATAAAGGTCAGGGGGTATATATTAACGAACAATGAGAAGGTCATTTAATCCAACTAAAGATATTGTCACAAGTGAAGCCGAGGAAGAACCTCCCGGTTGTGGTACTGCTCTGAGCAGCGTCGTGGCTGAACAACCTCCCGGTACATGTAATCCCACCGGAGAGCTGTTGCATCTGACCGGAGACGAATCATGGCACGACTGGAAATGGCAATTCCGCAACCGTATTACCACGTTAGAAGAACTGGCAAAATTTATTCCCCTATCTGATACAGAGCTGGCACAGCTCCGAATGGTTACCATCAGATACCCCCTTTCGATAACGCCCTATTATCTATCGCTAATCGACCCTTCAAAACCGGACGACCCTGTAAGGAAGCAGGCAATACCTTCCTTCGAAGAAATTGCCCTGGGAGATATTGGCAAGGAAGACCCTCTGGCTGAAAAAGAGGACTCTCCTGTCCCCGGACTGGTCCACCGTTACCCCGACCGCGTACTTGTAGTGCTGACCGATGTCTGCCCGATGTTCTGCCGTCACTGTACAAGGAAGCGTGAATGGAGACACGGTATGTGGGTACGGACTCCCGAACAGATTGAATCAATACTCGATTACATCCGCCACCACTCCGAGGTCAGAGATGTGATACTTTCCGGCGGTGACCCGCTTACCCTGTCCACATCTCATCTCGGAAATGTAATATCGGAAATGAGGAAGATTAACCATGTGGAAATTATCCGAATCGGCAGCCGGCTACCCGTGGTCTTACCGCAGCGTATCGATGACGAACTCTGCGCCATGCTTTCCGAGTACGGACCGATATGGCTCAACACCCATTTCAACCATCACAGGGAAATAACTCCGGAATCATCGGCTGCCTGCGATAAACTGGTACGGAGCGGAGTGCCTGTGAACAACCAGTCCGTCCTGTTGCGGGGTGTGAACGATTCTATAGAGGTACAGAGAAAACTCTGCCAGGGCCTCTTGAAAATAAAGGTACGTCCTTATTACCTGTACCAGTGTGATGAAGTGCAGGGTACCGAGCACCTGCGTACACCTGTCGAGACAGGTCTAAAGATAATCGAGGGACTGCGCGGGCATACCTCCGGACTTGCCGTACCTACTTTTGTTATCGATCTGCCGGACGGAGGCGGCAAGGTACCTCTCCAGCCGAATTATGTATTGAGATATAACATGGAAGAACTTGCGCTGAGGAATTACGAGGGCAATCTGTTCCGCTATCGCAATCCAAGGACCGGCGGACACCGAAGACAGCCGATAAGGACAACCGGTGCGGCTACCGCTCGAAAAGACGCCAAAGAGACCGCGGCAGTTTCGGGACTGAACTAAGAAGGAGCCGGTAATGAAAGTCGGGTTATCATATGACCTTAAAGAAGAAGTATCAGTTGACACTATCAGCGCCGACGATGCTCTTGAAGAATATGATTCCACGGAAACAGTGGATATCATTAGCCAAGCACTTGAGTCCGCCAGCCATAACGTGATTATGCTTGGCGGCGGGAAAGACTTTCTTAACAGGATAACAGCTACGGATGTCGATATCGTCTTTAACATTGCAGAAGGCAGGGGAAGCTATCGCAGTCGTGAAGCCCAGGTACCTGCGATATTGGAAATGCTCGGTATACCTTATTCCGGATCGGACCCCCAATGCCTGGCAATCTGCCTGGACAAGCCACTCACTAAAATGCTGGCAAAATCCGCAGGAATTCCAACCGCCAGGTGGACGATAGTAAAGGATGAGGAGCATTTTATTCGAATCGACTGGCGAAAATTCAGGTTTCCGGCTATCGTTAAACCGGCTTATGAGGGTTCAAGCAAAGGTGTCCGCTCTACCTCTCTTGCTTATAAGCCTGAAGAGGCGAGAGTGGAAGCCGGCAGGCTGTTATATGCCTACCGGCAGCCGGTGATGATAGAGGAATTCATTGACGGCGATGAGGTAACAGTAGGTATTACGGGAAATTCACCGCCTTCGATACTTGGTATGATGCGTATTTTACCAAGGGAAAAGAGCGAGCATTTCGTATATTCGCTGGAAGTAAAAAGGGACTGGGAAAAACTGGTGGACTATGAATGTCCCGCCGAACTCGGTCAAGAGACTTTAACAAAGATAAAAGAGGACAGCCTGAAGATATTCAGAGTGCTGGGCTGCCGTGATTTTACCCGGATTGATTTCAGAGTGAGTAGTGACGGCATACCTTACTTTATAGAGATAAACCCCCTGCCGGGGCTGGGTACATACAGCGACCTCGTGATAATGGCTAAAAAGGTCGGATGGACTCACCATGGACTGATAACGGCAGTGTTAGGCGCAGCGTTGAAAAGGTATCCACAGTTTGTATGCGTATAGGTATCGTTTATAACAAGCCCGTTCCTTCGTATTATGATATTACCGGCGAGCAGAAAGCGGTCGACGGCGTTTTAAACGCAGTTACCGCCGTGCAATGGTCGCTGCTGGAACTGGGACACTCGGTAACCTGCATCCCGCTTGATTTGCCGGTTGAGACGGCAAAACGTAAGCTGAGCAGGCTCCGGGCCGACATGGTTTTCAATCTCTTCGAGGGATTTTGCGGTTACCCCGATACAGAGCCGGATATCCCTGCGATTTTATCTGATTCCGGCATACCCTATACCGGTTGCCCGCCTGATACACTGAAACTCGCATTAAATAAAGCTGCATCGAAGACCGTTCTGAAATCGGGTGGGCTTTTTACGCCCGATTTCCAGTTGCTCGGTCCCGGTAACCTTTCTTCGTTCCGTCTGAGCTACCCGTGTATCGTGAAACCCAACGGTGAAGATGCCAGCCACGGTGTATCTGAAGACAGCGTGGTGAATGATTTCCCATCCCTGAAAAAACAGCTTACACGGATAATACATCTCTACGGTGGCGAGGAAACTCTGGTCGAGGAGTATGTAGACGGGCGGGAATTCAATGCCACCGTTATCGGTAATTCCTGCGGCAGGGTGCTTGCCATATCGGAGATAGCATTCGAATTATCACCCGGCATGCCGAACATTCTTACCTATGAGAGCAAATGGGACACGGAAAGCGACTACTATCGAGGTACCGGAGTTGTCTGTCCCGCCCGGGTTTCTGAAGATGAAAAGCAAAAAATAACCGAAGCGGTCGAGAAAGCTTACAGCCTGACCGGCTGCCGGGGTTACGCAAGGATAGATATGAGAATGGATAAACAAGGAAAGATTAACGTTATTGAAATCAACCCGAACCCGGATATCGCACCGGATTCAGGGGCTGCTCTTCAGGCAAAAGCTGCCGGACTTAAATACACGCAGTTCATCGAAAGAATCGTCTCGCTGGCCATGGAGGCAGAGTAACAATGGAAACCGGAATCAGGAAAATGGCAGCCGGTGATAAACCGGAAATTATGAAAATACTCGACGCCACACCTGAGTTCACCAACGAAGAAGTAAAGGTAGCTGAAGAGCTTATAGACCTCTACCTTCAATACGGTACCGGCTCGGACTATCACATACTTGTCGCCGAAACCGACTCGATACCCGCCGGTTATATCTGCTACGGACCTACTCCCCTGACGAAAGGTACCTGGGATATATACTGGATAGCGGTTAACGCGGAAAGGCAGAACCATGGGATAGGTCGTAGTCTCCTGTCCAATGCTGAAGATGAGATAGAAAAAACCAGGGGACGGATGATTCTCATCGAGACTTCTTCAAAGGAGCAATACAAGAAGACCAGGCAGTTCTATAAAGACCAGGGTTACGAACAGGTTACCCGCGTTCCGGACTTTTACGCTCCCGGAGACGACAAACTGGTCTTTCAGAAGCGTCTTTAACAAAAGCGTCAAGATAAGATATGCTTAGAATATGTTTCGTATAAGACGTGTTTATGATGATGTTACCCCTGCCAACCAGGACGCAATAGCAGAAGTCCTCAATATACTGAGGACACAGTTCCCCCTCCTGTCCCGCAGGGACATAAATAAAATACCGGAACAACTCCGCAATCCTTTGAAATACCAGTTCCGTGCCATTTTATTTGTCGCCGAGGGCGCGAAGAGCAAGATCGATGGCTTTGCCCTGCTGTTTCATGCCCCCGTGTTAAAGTTCTGTTACCTGGACTATATCTCCGCAGCCAGACAGATGACAGGCGGAGGTATCGGCGGCGCCCTGTATGAAAGAGTACGTGAAGAAGCCCTAGACCTGGACACCGTCGGTCTTTTTTACGAATGCCTGCCGGACACGCCGGAGTTGAGCCGTAACCCTGAAATCAGGAAACAGAATGCGGCGCGCCTGCGGTTCTATGAAAGGTACGGGGCAAGACCGATTATCAACACTGCATATGAAACACCCCTTCATCCCGGCGATGATAATCCGCCTTTCCTGGTATTCGATAATCTTGGACAGGATACCGAATTGTCACGGGACGAAGCCCGCGCCATCGTGAGAGCGATTCTGGAGAGGAAATACAAAGGGGTAGTAACCGGCGAGTACATAGAAATGGTTGTGGAATCTTTCCGGGACGACCCGGTAATGCTGAGAAGACCCAGGTACGTCAAGAAGCCGTCAACCGCCATAAACAGGGTTACGCCTGAAGACAGGCGTATCAGGCT
>CAZIYN010000035.1:0-12367 GCA_964543495.1 uncultured Dehalococcoidales bacterium
GGCCCCTGACCTCGTCGTACATCTTTTTATAAAGGACCGTCATTTCATTGGCGTCTCCCGCCTTATAGAGAGCGCCCGACATCGAGCTCCAGAAGTCCCTTGAGTTCATCGGGCAGGGCCTTTCCCTGCGCATCTCATTTGTTTCCCACCATACCGTATCGAGTTCCTTGGTGCTCTGGACCTCTCCGATTTTATCCCAGTCCATCTTTTTCCCCAGAAACTTCTCCAGGAAATCGACAAGTTCATAGTATTCTTTGACTAGGAACTGGACGGTGCGCTCGTGGGCGCCTTCCATGAGCGATTCCCTCTGCCCGGCGGCGGGGGATTCTATGATATATACCGGTACATCGAAGTAGCGTCCCAGCGCCTGGAAGAACTTGTACCTGGCATCGCAGACTGCTCCCGAACCTACAAGCAGTGTCGGTCTGGCTATTCCTCCTCCGGGGGCTTCAGGCGGTACCTGACCACCCTCGTCCGCCATCCTGGCGGCATAGCCGAGAGCGTTGCGACAATATCCGCACATATGACTGGGGAAGCCGTCTGCCTCGGCGCGCTCGAGGAAAGGAGCCGCGGCTCCTGAGGAGGCGCATATAGTGCCGTAATTTTCAGGGAATATTGCTTCGATTCCCATTGCGGTCAGGATGGGTGTGGGAATGGAAAGCATGCACCAGGCTACCGGTCTGCCTTCATCTCTGGCCTCTCTTCCACCTTCGTACATAGAATCGACATATGCTCGCAGCTCGTACATTGTCTTGAGCCTGTTTAACGGTCTGTCCGGACCCGGTCCTCTTGCCTTATTATCAGCAGTCACTACCTGACTCCTCTCTAGCTATTATTCCTATACTTATCTTGTTTCCATGTCCGTGCGAGCTCGGCGGGCTATGAGGGGTGCCGTGATTTCCTGCAGTAACAGCAGTTCTTCCGTGGTGGGAGGAGGAGTGTCTGTCAGGTCGGGAGATATCTTGAGGTCCCACCCCGTTTCCTCTTTAACCTTTTCTAATGTTACGCCGCAACCGGTATGAACGGAAGTCAGCACCATTTCACCGTTTTCAAACCCGAAACAGCCCAGGTCGGTTACAACCGACACCGGTCCTGTGCCCGGCCTGATACCCAACGATTCTCTCTGTCCCGGTTTGCCGTCCAGGTAACCCGGGCAGGTATTGAAGTCTACCCTTTCCGGGAAGCGGCGTTTGCTCTGGTTTAGTATGATGCAGGTGCGGTCGCAAAAACTCATAACATCATTGGCTCCCCCGCTTCCGGGAAAACGGTGTACCGGATTATAGTAGTCTCCGATAACGGTGTCGTTAACGTTTCCGTAGCGGTCGATTTGCCCGGCGCCGATGAATCCGAGGTTGATATATCCCGCCTGTCCCAGAAAGCTGATGTAGCTCAATCCGGCGAGTTTATCCGCATGGTATTGACTTCCCACGGTATCGGTCCCCATGGGCAACTCGAATCCCCCTTCTGTCCTGACAATACCGTTCTCAATCACGATTGTGCAGTTGGGAGCGTGAGTGCGCTTTGCGAGGAGAGCGGCGACCATCGGAAGTCCTACACCCACATAAGCGGCCTCGTTATTCCTGATTAAGTGAGATGCCGTCACCATCATCTGGTCGTTCGCTGTATATTCTAGAGTGACATTATCATTACTCATTATCCTATCTCCTTGTAGCCGGAATATATCGGGTCGCTGGGTACCTTCTCTATTTGCAGTCTCCGGAAATAAGCTTCACCCAGAGCTTCTCTCCTGAGTTCCATAAACTCGTCCCAGTTTTTTACGCCGTAAACGAATTTTTTCATGAAGTTATCGTATTTATCTTCGGAGCCAAGCTCTGAAAGAAGCTGTGGCCAGTCTCCCGAATAGCATCCCGCCAGGTGCAACGGGTGCGCTCCCCAGGGCTGCTCTACTACGGCGGCGACACGGTATCCGGGAATAATTGTGCGGTTAGGATCGCGGCGGATGATATCGGAATCTACCAGTTTCTCGGTGGTGATAATTACCGTTCGGCTGGCGTTGATACCTTCGGCATCGACTCCCAGCGTGCCCCACCTCTGGGCGTTTCCTTCCCCATCGCAGCGCTGTGTGTGCAGGATTCCCACGTCCGGCACGATTGCTTTTACCGCTCCGATTTTACCGTCGGTAAACGGGTCGTCTATTATTTTAATATTCGGGTTATGTTTCAGCATATCGGAACCGACCATACTGCGGACGGGGATATAGGAGATACCCATCTGGCCGGCCATAAGCGCCTGGGCGATTCCGAAGTGCGAGTATTCTTGGAAGACCGGGTACTTGCCCATACTTTTTGCCCTGCTCAACCAGAGAGACCTTGAAATTTCCTGGTGGTAATAGCCGGTAAGCATTTTTTCTACTCTTCCTTCGCCAATCAGCAGGCTGGAGGATGTCGTCAGGCAGGAGACAATCGTTAGCCTGTCGATTTTCTGCCGGAGAATCTCATGTACCGCGGCAAAAGGCTCTCCATGCTGCATACCGCCGATAAACAGTGTAACGCCGCTTTTGACGTAAGTAGAAATGGCTTCCCGCATGGTCATGACTTTGCTCATTCGTTTACCGTTCCTTTCTACAGGACCAGGCAGCTTTAAAAAACTACCTGAATTCCGTATTGTCGCCGGATGTCCTCAGTGTCGGAGAGAAGTGATGAGACGGACTATCGAGGACTGATTAATTTTACTATCTCCTTAGCTGTTCTATCAACTCGGTGCGATTAAACCCCGGATGAAAAAGGGGCACTCTATGAATGGTGCCCCTTAAAATCTGTCTTAATTCATCCCGCTGATACCGCGATTATCTCCAGGCATCTATGCCGTAAGCAGGTCCGTGGCCACCGGAGAAGCGGTGGCAGGTCTCTTCCTCTCCGCCGCAGACCAGAATCAGGTTGGCGCGGGGGAAATTACCCCCGGCGGGGACCATGTAGTCCTCGTCCAGCTCCAGCCACGGTTTTCCCGAAGTCCTTTCTATGGAAGTCCAGCCGTTGGTGGCGAAATCGGGCGCACCGCGCATCCTGTATTCTTTCACCGTCTCGAAGCTCCTCTTCCATATCCACTCGCAGACATCGTCTTTCGATTTGAATCCGATATCGACCAGGTGCTGAGCCATTTCGGGCACCATAATGAGCGTAACGCCACCCTCCCTGGCAGCCCACAGTCCGACAGCGAGGTATTCCAGCCAGTTGTGGGGACCCGGTATTCCTTTGACACCGAGGTATCTTGCCATAGCTCCGTGACCGTCTTTCTGGAGAGCGCGGTACACGCCGGGCATAAAGTGCTGGCCGATTCCGAATCCTCCCGGTCGCGTAACCATGATAATACTTTCGTCCTTCTTGTATCCGTATTCCTCGTTGAGTCCCAGCCAGCCTTCGGGAAGTCCGCCGGAGTATTCGGCAATACAGAATCCGCCGTTGACGGCGGGATTATCTCCCCAGTTGCTGGTTACCGTAATGCTGGGAATAGCGCCACCGAGATTGCGCCACATCAGGTTGGCTGAACGCCCGATTGTTTTATTTGCCTGGTTACCCTGTCCAAGAAGGCCGAACCCGAAATTCATTCCTATCTCTTCGGCTACCGGCCCGCTGATGATGAATCCCTGTCCGTCGCGGCCGTCCCCGGTGCCGGCGGATGCCTCGGCGATGGCCAGGACGACTGGTAGATACTCCGGTTTGCATCCCGCCATTACCGCATTCACCGCCACCTGCTCTACCGTTGCCACCCTTCTCATCGGCATATACCTTACCGTATCACCTTTCTTTAATACAGGCTCTCCCCCGATCGCTTCGGGTACCGCCGTTGCCGCCATATCTTTTTGAAGGACTATCAACTCGTCGGGTTTATGGCTGGTGCCTTTCAGCATTGCTTCCACCCGTTCTTCCGTGGGTACCACTATCGGAAAACCATCGCCATACTTGGAATAAGGGGCATTCGATTGTCCGGGGAGTCTTTCCGACTGCATATAGAACTCCTCGGCGTCTTCAAGAGTGCCTTCGAATAGTATTCTGGGCTCCTGCGGTGACCACATCCCGGCATCTTTTTCCTCTTCTGTCAGAGGACGGGTTATACCATCGAACATTGAATCGAGGAAAGAATCGACGTCCGCGGGTCCGCGTACAATACGTGATGCATGCATATATCGGAGGTGCGATACTCCCAGTGTCTGCGCTTCCTGTTTTACGAATTCATCCTGGTCTTCAAAATCGATAAGGACCGTTGGGATGCCGGCTTTTTCAAGCTGTACCAGATAAGGCAACTGCCTTCTTACAGCATTATGTCACCAGCAGACCCCGAGTATCGCGGCGTCCGTGGTCTTCATTTCCTCCTCGGAAATCCGGCGCGGGTCGATACCGTATGTCTTTTTAATCAGCCAGTTCACGTTGGGGTAGTCGGCTTTCAGTTTCTTTTCCAGTGGTATCGTTATATCCGGCTCACCGCAGATGTTCAGGTGGATTGTTTTACCGTCGATTGTATCCAGACGCGGCGCCAGGGAAAACTGCTTTGCCGGCATTTGAATCCCTGCCGGGTTCAGGCATTTGTAAACCTTTCCTGCCATTTTTTCTCTCCCATTTATTATTTTTTCTAAAGTGTAAATATGCGACTTTGAATTGTCAATTTTTAAAGACATTGTTAATAATAAAGAGAATGAAATTTCTCCCCTTTTGTTTTGCTATAATGTTGAGAACAGGTGAGCGGGTGAAAAAAAGAATAATCAGGATATTGCTGGTAATCGGTATTTTCTATTTTTCCTTTATGGTGCTGGACAGAGCGCTATCCGTTATTTACGGATTTAATTTCCAGCCCTATGGTGAATGGGCGCCCCCGGCTTTCCCTATCTGGGGGCATATAGGCAACGGTTCGGCGGCGGCACTCGGTCTTTATCTTGTTTTCAAGCTCTATGATTACGGGACAAGGAAGGGGAACCTGTTTCTCAGGATTCTGCCCTTTTTTATATTTGCCATTATCGGTGCCGTGATTCCGTATATGAATGATGCCCGGCACCTGGCGAAAAACGGGATGGAAAACACATTACCCGTGTACATTATTGGAAACGACCTGTATGTTTTTCTTACAGGCTTTCTATCCTATAAAGTAGCCGGGTCGATTTCCGCGAAGCTAATACTGCTGCTGGTCCTGGCTGTTATTTTTATCTGCCTGCATTTTCTGCTTTATATGCCGATGTTCCCGGATTTTTACTGGTGCTGACAGGGAACCGGTTCAGTTTCTGGATTCTCTGTCTACAAGCCCGTCGCTGAGCCAGATAACACGGTTAACGTGTTTCTCGTCTTCCGGCTCGTGGGTAACCATGACTATTGTTTGCGCCATCTCTTTGTTGAGTTTTTTAAACAGCTCCATGATGACTTTCGCAGAAGTAATATCCAGGCTGGCGGTGGGTTCGTCGGCAAACAGTATTTTCGGACGGTTGATTAAGGCCCGGGCGATAGACGCCCTCTGCTGTTCTCCGCCCGAGACCTCGTTCGGATAGTGTTTCATCCTCTCTTTCAGACCGACTATTTCCAGTAATTCGGATGCTCGTTTCCTGTACCTGTTCTCCTTGCCCAAACATACGGCGGGAACATAGACGTTTTCCAGAATCGTCATCTCCGGTATTAGCGAATATTCCTGAAAGACGTAGCCCAGTTTTTCCAGCCGGAACCTGGTTTTATCGTTCTCGTTTATTTTAAGGGTATCGGTCCGGTCGATACTGATACTGCCCGAAGTCGGCAAGTCAAGAAGCCCGAGTATGTGGAGTAGAGTGGATTTGCCGGAGCCGCTTCTACCCATGACGGCTACGAACTCGCCGGCGTCTACCTCCATGTCAATGCCTTTCAGAGCGTGGGTGGCGGCATCGCCGTGCCCGTATGTTTTACGCAGGTTTTTTACATAAATCATCTGGTCTAATTCCCCCATATTGCCTGGATGATGTGCTGCCTGGTGATACTTAATACCGGGATAAGACCGGCCAGGAAGGCGGCTACGAGCATTCCCAGGACTGCGCTGCTGACTGTAATTGCCCTGACAGCCAGACTCACCTGTCCTATAGGCAGGTCGAGCGGATAATGTTCGAAAAATGGCAGAACGCCGTATCCGAATACCAGCCCGCCTATGATAATGCCCAGGACAGCGTAGAATATCGCCTGGCTAAGGTAAGAACCGATAATAACATCACGCTTGATACCGATAGCCCTGAGAATGCCTATCTGTCTTTTTTTATTAATCACGTTGATGTAAATAACGATGAACATAACGATACCAGCAACTGCCAGTCCAATAGTACCTATCAGCGAAGCGATAACATCGAAGCTGGAGACTATACCCCCCAGGGCACTTCCGTACTCTTCCCAGCTCCTCACTTCGGCGCCGATGCCAAGAGAATCAATCTCCTGGATAATCTGACTTTCCTCAATTCCTTCCGCGGTCCGGACTAGAATCTGGCTGGCGCGGTCGTCGTATATCGTTCTCCCCATAACCGTGGCCATTTCAGTCTTCGTTATAAAGGCTAAACGGTCTGCCTGTATCATTTCCCTGGCTTGAAAAATACCCTTCACCGTGTACTCACGCCGGACTCCGTTGGGATAGGTCAACCTTACCTCGTCACCGACTTCTACTCCCTGTAGTGTCAGGAACTCCGTAGTGTGCGCCATGTCGCCGCCGGTGATTTCCACACCGAGAATTATTTCATCTCTATCGCTGCTATCGAGATAGCTACCCTGGATAATATGCTCATGAATCGTGGTCACATCTACCTCACGGTCGGGGTCGATACCGATGACCGACCATGTCCCGCTGTCCCCCTTATCCGACGGGGAGTCCTTTTCTTTCCACCGAAACTCTATCAGAGCGCTGTTATTCAGATGTGCCGCCACGCCGGTGGTCCCCGGTATTTGGTCTATTTTTTCCTCAATCCGGTCGGCGTGATTGAGGAAATACTCTGTCGAAAGAGGGTCGATAATTATATTGCCGTAAAGGGTGTCCATCTGCTGCTGGTTCAGGGTGTTGGTTACACCGGATAATATAGACGGCGTCAGTAATAAATTGGCAAAACTTAACGCCATTACCAGGATAATCAGGATGAATGCCCAGCGATTGCCCTTGATGATTGATTTGAAAGCCAGAAATAAGGCGAGTTTAAGATTTCCCATGTATCCTCGTTTATTCTAATTTAAAACTATTCCAATGTGGAAATATATGTTTAAAAAAATTTATCCGGCTACTTCTTTTAGCCCGGATACCAGCTTGCTGAGAAGAGTAAGTAATATGGTTCTCTCTTCAACCGTGAGGCTTGACAGGACCTGGTGCAAGCGCTGCCTGACATACTGGTCGATTGTCTTGAAAAGTTCCTTGCCTCCATCGGTAAGAGCTATCCTTACCACTCTCCTATCCTCGTCATCGGGGAACCGGTGGATGTATCCATGGTCAACCAGCCAGTCGGCTATGCGCGTGGCGGTACTCAGCGGTACGGCAAAGGCACTACTGAATTCACCCATGCTCATATTACCTTCGGGATAAAGATTAATGCAGGCCCGGTAAAAGAGCTCATAGTTGGTATCTTGCTGGTCTTCTCTCTGCGGGTGCATCCCATGCAGGCTTTCCTGTATTTGTGAGAGTTCTTTGGAAAGAGTGGCTTCGAACCGGTTCCATACCTGCAAGAAACCGTGGACGACGGCTGTTATCTGGCTGTCATAAAGATTATCTTTACTCATTATATTCCACTATAGAATAGTTCCACAATGGAACTATATCACATTCGGTAACTCGCTGTCAAACCGTCAGAACTTATTTACAATCGTAACTCCAGACGCGGCTCCTGCAGTCGTTGTGGTACATTCGTTTTGCTTATAAACTCGACCAGATATTTATGCAGGTCACGCGCGATACCGAGGTTCTGTCCGATAACATTATTCTTCTGCTCGGGGTCGGATTTCAGATTGTATAATTCCGAACCACCGGGTTCGCAATCCTGTAGTAGAGACCACTCGTCGGTAGTAATCGTGGTCATTGAAGGAACAACACATTTGCGCAGCAGGTGGTCTACCAGCTGGTCCGTATCGCCTGCGTTGATAAAGGGACAGGCGGTGAAGACAACCTCACGTCCAGGCTTCGAAGTATTGTTTATAGCCGGCAGTAACGACTCGCCCTCAACAAATGAAGGTATCTCCTGTCCGAAAAGCTCGAGGACCGTAGGCATCAAATCGACTGCCGAAGTAAGACCGCTGTAAATACCCGGGTCAGCACCGGGTACGTATATAGTAAGAGGAATAGCAGCGACTTCTTCATATAGAGGTGAACGTGCCCAGGAGCCTACCGAGCGTGTATTACTGGCTATCACGCTGATTTCTCCGGGTTCTCTGGCGAAAATCATCTTTCCGAGGATTCCGTGCTCGCCGAAATAGAAGCCGTGGTCTGTGGAAAAGATAACTGCCGTGTTTTCCATCAACCCCATATATTCCAGCTGTCTGAGCAGGTTGCCTATCCAGGCATCCACCATGCTTATTTCACCGCAGTAGGCGGCGTGAGCTTTCTTCAGCATTTCTTCCGTGAAATCGGGCACTTCCTCCATATACCTGTAGAAAGGCATTATCTGCTCGCCGTCATATCCCGGCCAGTATGGTTCCGTATAATATGTCGGGGCATTCCACGGCTCGTGCGGGTCCCAGGTGTCTATATAGAGGAAGAAATTTTCCTTGTAATTGAGTGTCAGCCACTCCATTGCCTTGTTGAATGTCCTGGGGGCAAAACAGTCGGAATCCAGAGGGTGCGGCGGGCGTCTCTCTAGAAGTTTCCTGTAGGGGCTGTGAGGTGGGTTGTACCCTCCCTTGGCAACGAAATAATGGTCGGGAATCTCGATAAAGGTAGTAAATCCCCTGTCGTAGTTCATACCGTCCCGGATAAAGAAGGGGGTATCCACAACGGCAGCGGTATTGATATCGGCATTGTCGCGCAGTAGTTCCGCGAGCAATACGTTACCCGGTGGAATGGGTGTCCATTGCATAAATGAAAGCGACCAGCGTCCGGTCATAAAGTCGGCGCGGGTCGGCATTGTGGGAAACGAGGCACCGTAATGACGATCGAACCGGATTGATTTCGCAGCCAGGGCATCTATATTGGGAGTACGAATCTTGTCATTCCCGTAAACTCCCACATCTTTCCGTCTTACCGTATCGGATACTATCCAGATAACGTTCATATTTACCTCCTGTAACCCGTGAAAATGTAAGGTGATTATAGCACATTCCGGAAGCAGATTGAGGCTGCTGTTACATATTCCTTTTAAAGTTACCGCGTTTCGTCTATTATATTGATAAGTAAAACTGTCACTATTCGGGAGGACAGATAATGATTAAGGTTGGCATATACGGCGGTACGGGTTATATGGGAGGAGAAGCACTACGCACACTCCTGGACCATCCCGAGGCTGAGATAGCCTGGGTAACCAGCAGGAGCGGCGGCGATATAGCATTCTATCATCCCAATCTTTACGAAGTTGACGTGAATCTTGTTCATCCTGATGATGTCGGTCCCTGCGATGTCGTATTTCTGGCACTACCGACGGGCGATTCAATCCGGTACGCACGCGACTGCCTGGATAAAGGAAGCAAGGTTATCGACCTGGGAGCGGCGTTCCGGATTAACGACCGGAATACCTGGGAAGATATATATGGACAGGCACACACCGACTGGGAACTTGCGGAAGAAGCGGTTTACGGAATAAACGAATTACACCTTGAAGAAATCAGGAAGGCAAGACTCATCGCCAATCCAGGCTGCTTTTCATCGGCGGCAATTCTCGGGCTGGGCCCCCTGGTAAAAGAGGGAATCATAGATATTGATAAAGTTGTTGTCGACGGTCTATCGGGTACTGCCGGAGTGGGAGCCGAGCTGTCACGCGCGGCACATCACCCTGAAATAGGCAATAATCTGGTACCTTATAACGTGGTCAACCACCGTCATACATATGAGATGGAGCAGGAACTGTCTTTACTTGCCAGCAAACATGTCACGGTACATTTCACCCCTGTCTACGTGCCTGTGGTCCGGGGGATTCTTGATATCTGCCACGGTCATTATTCGAAATCAATCAGCAGAGATGAAGTCCTCTCTCTTTACAGAGATTTCTATAAGGATTCTCCTTTCGTCAAGGTCTATGACCTTCCCAGAGAAGAAAGCGGGTCATGGCAGTACAGGCCGTATCCCTGGGTAAATTCCATAGCTGGTACAAACTACTGTTTTATCGGCTGTGATATCGACGAGTCCAGGAAAAGAATCGTTGTCTTCAGCGTGCTGGACAGTGTAGGAAAAGGCGGAGCCCAGGTCGGTATCGAGAATATGAACCTGATGTTTAATCTGGACAGAAAGACCGGATTGACGAAGCTCGGTCTGCATCCCGCCTAGACGGTTTTTAACTCTGGCTTCTGAATAACGAAATTCCGGATAAATAAATCAATCAGATTTCCACTCGCAGTAGTAATCGGGCTCCTGGTGCTGTTCCACGGGCTTCTTGAATCGGAATAACAGGTACTCATTTCACCAGTACTTCAGACTATCGGTTTTTAAATTTTCACATTAAAAAACCTTGTACCTCTTGACAACAGAACATTTGTTCTACTATAATCATATTTACTGTCTCTGAGAGGTGGAAGGTGAAAATTCTCTGTATCCTGTTACCGCATTTCCCCCTGAAATGCGAAACTTTGAGAAATCCGGACATCGGGGACTGCCGGATGCTGGTAGTCTACGGTGCGGGTTCAAGGAAGCTGGTGCTGGACTGCTTTCCTGAAATCGAAGGCATCCAGAAAGATATGTCTTTGCACCAGGCCCTCTCCCTGAATAACGGGGTCGGGATTTTACAGGCAGACCTTCCGTTCTACCGGTCTGTCTTTAACCGGGTCCTGGACGGTCTGGAAATGATAAGCCCGCTGGTGGAGGGTCCGGAACTGGGTACCGCATATCTCGGTATCGACGGGCTGCATCTGATTTACCCCGATGATGACAGCCTTATAGCGGCGGTAAGGGAGGTTCTGCCGGAAGTTTTTGCCGCCCGGATGGGAATAGCCGATGGTAAATTCCCTGCCTACCTGGCTGCCCTTTACAATCCTCCGGGCGGTCACAGGGTCTTAACAGATGAAATTCACTTTATGGATGACCTGCCCTGCGATGTCCTGCCGGTACCGATGAAGAGCAAGAATAAGCTGCGGGAGTTCGGCATTAAGACACTCGGACAGCTTGCCGCTTTTCCTCTCGGCCCTTTACAGTCGCAGTTCGGCCCCGAAGGCAGGAGAATCAGGGAGCTTGCCCGGGGTATCGACGATACGCCGCTGTGTCCCCGGAAAGCCGAGGAGATTATTGAAGAGAGCGCCGTGCTGTCATCGGTAACGATTTCTGTCGATACCCTGCTTGCCGCTATGGAGCCGCTGGTCTCCCGTGTCTTCACCAGGCTCAGCCTGATGGGGAAAGGCATCCACAGCCTGACTTTATGGACGCGGGGCTATGATGCCGAGCACTGGGAGAGGGCTATCCGTTTCAAGGAACCGGCGATGGACTCAAAAAACACGCTGTCCAGAATAAAAAGGGTGCTGGAGAATTATCCTCAGCCGGGTCCCGTGGAGCAAACGGGAATAAGGGTTACCCGTCTGGGCTACCCCCGCGGAAAACAGAACAGCCTGTTTACGGAAATCAGGGGCAGAAACCACCTGATGGAAGATATCAGGCAGCTCGAGCTGCGGCAGGGTAATCCCCAGGTGTTTAAACTGAAGGAAGTAGAGCCATGGTCCAGGATACCGGAAAGGCGCTACGCGCTGATACCTACCGGTCGGTAAACATACCGGAGCCGGTGGAAGTTGAAGAAGCCCCCTCCTCCGGCCTGCCGCTCGCGATTGACTCCCCGCGGCGGCAGGCCGTCAAAACCGTCGAAGACGCCTGGCGCATCGACGATGAATGGTGGCGCAGCGAGCCGGTCTCGCGCCTCTACTATGAAGTGATACTGTCCTCCGGACAAAGACTGGTTTTATACAAAGACCTTATGAAAGACTGCTGGTACAGGCAGTCGTATTGAGAGACAGCAATGGACTACGCCGAACTTCACTGCCACAGCTATTATTCATTTCACGACGGCGCCTCCTCGCTGGAAGAGCTGGTACTGCGTGCCGGGGAACTGGGTTACCGGGCGGTTGCCGTAACCGACCATGATAATCTCTGCGGGGCGATGCGCTTTGCCCAGGTAGCTTCTTCGATGGAGATGCGGGGCATCATCGGTGCCGAGATAACCCTGAAAGGTGGTTTTCACCTGACTCTGCTGGCTGAAAACAGGAAGGGATACGCCGGCCTTTGCCGTCTTATCACCGCCGCTCACAATGCCGGTGAG
>CAZIYN010000036.1:0-11901 GCA_964543495.1 uncultured Dehalococcoidales bacterium
ATACAGGATAATTCATTATATCCATCGATGATGACGGAAGAAAAACAGCATTCCTATAATAATCACCACACATATAGCCAGGATATATAACGGCGACCACGATGAATCGCTGAAAGGCCCGAGCGGAATATTCATTCCGAAGATACTGGCAACTACCGTAATAGGAAGTAGAATAGTGGCTATAATTGTCAGCATCCGCATAACGTCATTAGTCCGGTTGGTCGCTACCGAGTCATGGGTATCCGAAAGACCTTCGATTATCTCCTTGTATTCATCGAGCCCGTCCCATATCTTGTTAAGGTGGTCGACCATGTCGCCGAAATAGACCGTCAGGTCCATGCCGGAAAACCGGCGGATTTTCGGTTCCAGGCTACCGATTACAGCCCGCATCGGCCAGATTATACGCCGGAAAGCAATGACATCACGTCTTAAAATGGATATCTCCCGGATAGCTCCCGGCATCTCCGAAAAAATGGCATCCTCGACCTTTTCGATATTGTCGCCCACCTTGCTTAAAATCGGCAGACAGTAGTCCACCAGCCTGTCCACGATACGGTACAGGAGATATGCCGAGCCCTGGCTAAAATGCTCTTCCTTTGTTTCTTCCTCTATCTGGCACTCCAGGAACAGTTTCACCAGCGGTTTGAGCTCTCCGTCGTGCAGCGTAATAAGATAGTCCTTGCCGATAAATACCGATAGCTGGCTGGGAGTGGTTACCCTCGCGTCCGGATTAAACACAGGAAAGTGGAATACAAGGAAAAGATAGTCCTTATATTCGTCTATCTTGGGACGCTGTATCCGGCTCAGGCAATCGTCGAGGTCAAGGGGATGGAACGGGTATTTATCCGCCAGATAATCGGTCTCATTCGTGGTGGGTTTCTCGATATTTATCCAGGTCAGGTCTCCCAGATTTACCGACTCTATATTAAGTTCGTTGTCTTTCTTAATGTCTTTCGGAGTGGTCATGGTAACTAATCCTTCCGGTATATACCCTACATTCTACCATACCCTGAAATACGCTGGAATTCGCAGAGAAACCCAGTAAATTATCTCACCTATTATATAGTATTTACCGGTGAATGTAACCAGCGGAGAAAAATTATTTATAGTCATATAACATGAGCAAACGACAGGACTCCCGATTGACATTAATGCCTGAATTATGATAAATTTTGCCCGTTGGCAGCGTAGCTCAGTGGTAGAGCAGGGGACTCATAAGCCCTTGGTCGCAGGTTCAAATCCCGCCGCTGCCACTATTTTTGTTTTTAGAAAGGCAGTTAAAATGACAAAAGATGAAATCTTGGAACTAATCAGAGCGAATCCTACCGCATATATGGCAACCGTCGAGGGAAGTCAGCCGCGTGTCCGCGCCATGGGGATACCTAAAGCCGATGAAAACGGAATAATTATTCAGACCTGGACAATCAAGGATATCCACCGGCAGGTAGTCGACAACCCGGAGATTGAGCTGTGTTTCAACGATATGAAAGCCGGTATTCAGGTTAGAGTCAGCGGGAAAGCGGAAATCATCGACGATGTTAAGGCTAAAGAGAAAATGGTCGAAGAGCGGCCATTTATGAAACCTACTGTCGAAGAGCACGGAATCGATGTCGTGGCACTTTACCGCCTCAAGGGAAAAGCTACCGTCTGGACAAGAGATAAGAACTTCGAACCCAAGGAATATATAGACCTTTAATCTTTAATAGTTATAAACACTTACTTATAATGTGATTAACATCACATATTCATTTCCGTAACTGCTATAAACTTATTAATAGATTCAAGATTAGAGCTATTATTTCCAACAGACAGCAGGAGGGTGCAGATGGAAGCCAAATGCAAGAAGTGTGACCGTGAGTTCAGTGACCAGCCCACCGAGTATCCGGGTAAAGTGTACGTTCATAAAGGAGAACACGTATGTGAGGAGTGTCTGGTAAACATGGGTATCTTGCCCGATCACGCTGAATCCGAACATACTCGACTTCTCACCGAGATCGAGATGTACACCAGCCGGCCAGTATAACTACATACATTCTTCGCTAAGAATAACAGGTGCCTTTACGAGTTTATATCTTCTAGTCTATTTAGTTACTCCCTCTGGAGTATCGAAGTACTCTTGCTGTTTTCGGCTTCAGCTTATTCACGAACTGTACTGCCCCTGGATTTAATCTCAGGTAGTATCTCATAGCTCGGAGAGTAGAGAGACAGTTTCGATATCCGCTGGAAACGAGCGGTGAGGTTTTTATTATGGTATACCAGATATCCGGCTATTCTAACCGTTAAGGTATTCCTGCTTTATCTCGCTGGTTATCCTGGCGGCAAAATCTTTCCTTTCTTCCTGACTCATCTTATTAATAGGAAGAACCCATTCCATTTCTTTGAGGTTTTCCACCAGCATCGGCAGCATGTCATAAGGAACGGATATAACAAACAGTCCTTCCGGCAGGATTTTCTGAGTTCTGAACCCGTAGCCGATACCTGTTACTATATAATTCAATTCGCCGGTCATAAACGGATAAGCGAAAATCCAGGCGCATACCAGAACGGGTGTAAATTTCGATGTCAGAGGCTTACCGACAGAATAACTCAGCGCCCTGAAAAGTATCTCAGCTTGCGATGGTGTGGCGGTAAATAACACTACGTCAGGGTTGAAGGACAACTGGTCCAGAGAGGAGAAGGCAACGTATCTCACCGTGCCTTTTGGGATTTTCTGGATATACTGATATATCCGGCGGTTGGCGCGAGCTTCCTGGTATATTTTTTCCTTCTCGCCTATCTGGCCGCTTTCGGTGGTGGGTTCGGGGTCCATTATCCCCAGCACCAGCCTGCCGGCACATGTAAAATCTTCCTTTCCTGCGTAAAACGGCTGTCTTTTCTGCGCTTCCCCGAACATTCTGCATACAGGCATACCCTCACCCAGCCGTTCAATACCGTCCGGTTTATTCAGCAGAAATTTGATGCCTACCGGCTTCCTCTCAAAGTTAAAATCATTGAATATTGAATAATCCTGCCTTAAAGGTTGCATATAAAACCTCCTTATTGCATACCGGAAATCCGTGCCAAATTATACCACCAATTGTATCTCGTGTATATTAATATCGTACTGATCCTTAGCTGGATATAGCCTCTCGTCTGTCTCTGTATCACAGAATATTTACTTGTTTACCCGCATTCGGCTAAGATGAAGTTGTTCATGGCAAGAGAAAGCATTTATAAACGCTATATTCCCGCGGTTTCACCGGATAAATACTATAGCGGACCTGCCTACTGGTTCGTTTTTTGTGAAGACAGACTGCTGTTAAATCCTGATAAAGGCAGCATCACATACGTCAGGAGTCTGACGGAACTTGACCTTACACCTGTGAGAACTCAATATCTGGGCACACTGGAGGAACATCCGTGTTATTCGGCGGAGGTTGCCCCGGATACTTCCGCACCGGAAGGAATGGCTTTCTACAGTCTGATGTCGGTATACGGAATCCTCGACGAGGACATCTTCCTTCTCGCAGGAAAAGCTGTCCAGATAGTCAACTGGGACCGCACTCACCGGTACTGCGGGAGATGCGGACACGAGACGATAGATTTAACCGACGAAAGAGCCAAGAAATGCCCGGAGTGCGGTCATCTGAGCTTCCCCCGACTCTCTCCGGCGATAATCGTCGCTGTTATCAGGGACAATAAAATCCTGCTTTCTCACAACGTAGCTTTCAGAAGGAAACTGCATTCCATTATCGCCGGATTTGTTGAGCCTGGAGAAACCCTGGAAGAATGTATCAGAAGAGAAGTGATGGAAGAAGTAGGGATAACAGTAAAAAATATCGAGTATCTCGGGAGTCAACCCTGGCCCTTCCCCAATTCCCTGATGATGGGTTTTACAGCCGAATACGAAAGCGGAGAAATCTCCACCGACAGCACCGAAATAGCGGAAGCAGGCTGGTACAGTGCAGATAATCTCCCCGAGATACCTTCCAGGATGAGTATAGCCAGACGGATAATCGACTGGTTTGTTGAAAACAGGTCGAGTACTACCGGTACTTCTTGATTCCAGCTATCGACTTTACCTTTACCTTTTTTCCTTGTGAAAAAACGATTATGTTTTCAATCCTCTGGTGGTAGTAGATGAAGAAGATGAAGCAATCGGTCTTAGATTTGAGGCATGGGGAGAGGTAAGAATTCAGACCCCTGGCACCGGTGAGATAAACGTCCATTGCCATGTCAGGATTAAGGTTGAGCTGGTTGATAACGGTGAACCGGGACATGGGGCAGATTATTTCAGGATTAAATTCGACCAGGAGGAGTATATTCCGGAATATTTGGCAGATGGCTTACTGGTAAGTGGTAACATCCAACTGCACACATAATAAACTGACGTATATGAATAAGCTAAAAGGGGAGGATAAACCTCCCCTTTTCTATATCCAGTGTGGATATATGATACCGGAGTTATTACTCTTTGTCTTCCAACTCAGCCTTCATCTTTTCCAGCTTCTCCTCCAGCTCCTCAAGTTTCTGCCACATACTTACCGGCACGGAATGGGCGGGCCACCTTGCCTTAAGGTCGGCAATCTCTTCTTCTATCTCCCTGATATGTTTATCTTCCATAACGGTTATTATACCGTGAACTATAGTCCCAGTGCTGCCTTGTCTGTATGGTTGCTTCCCCGACATCATTTCCAATCCATATCCTTATTATCAAATCGTACGGGTCAGTCAGACTGGTCAAATCGGCTTCATTCATAGTGAACTCAAACGTACCTCTTCTCCAGTTGATATCTATCTCATCGATTGTACTTTCGATTTCATCATCTGGTTCATCGGGATGGTTTCTTCTCCAGTGTCCCCACCAGTTAAATAAGTGCCCGTGAAGACCATCATCACTATCATACCTCCACATGCTACGCCACTCTTTAACCGTATCACCGGGAATACCGTCTGAAAATCCGCCGATAGTAAAGATAATGTCGTCGGAGATATCCACATCACCCTGTTCCAGGTCGAACTCCCCACTCACGCGGACTCTGCTATCATTATCACCCTCACCCGGAAAATCGATATCGGCAGACTTTATCTCGAATTTAGAAACAGGATTAACCGGTCCCACTGCCGAACACTGTGCAATCTCGTAGCCGGTTAAAACTCGATTCCAGACACTTACCTCATCCACGCGGTATTTCTTGCCTGAAATCATTAACGGAACGTCATTCAATATACTATCCCCGGGTTCATCGAGTTTATCTTTAACTATCACCATCGTTTCCGGAACACCGTCGATATACATTTGTATACCTGCCGCCAGTGAGCTCCCATCATACGTAACGGTAAGATAATGCCAGTTTCCATCCGTCAGAGGCGTAGAACCCTCGACCTTTATCTTGCCCCAGGTCCCCCATAGCTGCATTGACAGTACGTTACCGTTATTCTTATTTTTTCTTGAAAACTCATATCCTATACCCTCATCCCACTTGCTTATGATGGCTGCTCCCTTTCCTACACCGGAAGGAATTTTTACCCATGCCGCCAGAGTGAAGGGGTCTGTTGTCTCAAAGTCGAAGCTGCTCTCGTTGGCAACCTCGATATACTCTTCCTCTTCATAAAGCTTCACGGCCGTCCCGAAACCATCCTGCCCGTTGACCCACACGGAATCGGCAGTCAAAGTTCCGTCGTTACCATTGCCCGAACTATCATATACTGCAGTGCCGCTTCCCTCATCGAAATGCCACAAAGCAACCAGGCTGGTATCGGGATTCGCCCTGACAGTTAAAGCCGGATAAAGTATAAGAGTAAGAATAATCAAGCCGGATAATATACCAAGTACTTTTTTCATTTATGCCTCCCTGTAAACGTTTCAGTTTATCGTATATTTACACTTACGTTGATTGCGCCCTGAAAACATTGTATATTATGCCTGTGCTGAAATCACTAGCTTTAACTACATCTTAACCAGAGTATATTTCGTCGGTATCCCGAAAGTACTTAGAGCTTTACAACACGGATGGAACCGTACATTATCGATACAGTCAATCCGAATGTTGACAGTCTCTTTACTTTAAGATATTATGCATCAATCGATACAATCGTTACAGACAAGGCAACCAGGAATGACATTAAATGAGATAAAGGACCTTGAACATAGCAGGTAGCATACAGACCAGAAACACATACCTTTACGCGGAAGTCAGCGGTACGTTCGAAATTAAACAGGCAAAGCAATTTACCCGGAAGGTGCTCGATATCCTTTATGAATCCGATTTACCAAAGGTATTTATCGATGCCCGACAGCTTAAGGGGGATATTTCCACTATGCAGAGGTTCGAATATGGGGCATTCCTGTCTTCCGCTATACGAGAAATATTCGCTTCCGGAGAGAAAATACAACCCAGGCTGGCTATAGTTGCTGATATATCTATTCTTGACCGTCAAAGATTCGTTGAAATTGTTGCCAGAAACAGGGGTACCAGTATAAAGGTAACCGATAATATCGATGAAGCATATGAGTGGCTCGGCGAAAGCCCCTCCGAGCCGCCGACCGGTGATATCATTCCGATAACCGACAACGGAGAAAACTAAGACATTTTCTCCGGGAAAGCTGTCTTCATACCGGAGTTTCCCGAAATTACCTGTTCTTTACTGTTTTCTTGGCTACGGGCGACTTCCTGACTTTTAATTCTCTGGTATTTTTCAAAGACTGGGCACGTGTCAGTTTTTTCAGGAATACGAACTTCCTGAATCCACACTGGATACATACTTCACCGTCTTCCATAGCCCTGTCCACCAGTACGTCGCCGCCACATCTGGGGCAATCCTTTAACCTTAAGTATCTCCTGTGCATTATCGCACCCCCTTAAGCGTTATTACAGGAGGAATCTTTCTCCGGTCGTTCATACTTTCATCCCATTTCCGTTCATATAAGTCACGGCTTTCTCAATATCCTCGGTCTTAAGCAGGACCTTATAACCCCTGCCTACCTGGTAACGCCTGAGAATACCGGCTTTGATCCAGTTCCGTATCGTATTCGGATGTACTTTTAACAGCTCCGCAGCCTGCTTAATTGTTAGATAAGACACTCCGTATCCTTGTTACTTATTGTTATATTTTATTATATTTTTATCCTTTTTTATACAATATATACTATATTTACTTAAATTTATATATTTTAACCTATATTGTTACATATTGTTAAATTTTTGTCAAGCTTTTACACCTGAAATAGGCATAATTAAGGGAATTAGTATGAAAAATGATATGAGTGGGACAGGATTCAGACAGCCTGAAAGCTCAAGCTGTTATAAAGGACCGGCTACCCTACCAGACTATTGATATTAACAGCCAGCTCAATCATTGCTACCGCGTTCATGAACGAATGCATAATAATCGGAACCCACAGTGAACCGGTCCTGTGACGGGCAAACCCAAGTATTAATCCGACAAAAAACAGGGTTATCAATTGATAAATACCGTACTGGACGGAATGAAGCGCCGTCCACACAAAGGAAGTCAGAATTACGGTACCTATCACTCCAATCTTGGTATTAACGAAGCCGGTATACATAAAGCCGCGGAAGAAGGCTTCCTCGTATACGGGAGCAACAACAACTATTGCAATCCATAGCAGTACCGGTGACATGCTTGTATAATATATATCTATCATAAAATCCGCATTCAGCTGCTGCCCGAGTGCGTAATTGGCGATATCACCGACAATAATGACCGCCGCAACGATGGAAAGAGAGATAAATGTAGCCTTCAGAGGAATTTTTTTCAGACCGAGGTATTCTTTTATCGATATACTTTTACGAGCGACAATTACTATCACTAAAATACCGCCGCCGATGACCGCCGAAGCGATTGTAGCAACAGAGGTACAGAGGCCCAGGACGGAATACATATCCAGGAAAAAATCTTCCTGCGCCAGCTCCGGACTGGATGCGAATAACACTGCCAGCGTAATGATTACAGAAACTACCTGTACGCCGAAAGATACCACACCGATAACAATCCCGAAACCGGCAGTAGCCCAGGGCCCCCATATGCGTCTTTCTGGCACATCATAGGTTTCCATATATCTGCCATATTAACCTCCCGAGATGATTATGGCAAGATATAAAAACAGGTCTTAACGAACCCCTCACAGTGTATTGACATCTCTGATTCTTAGAGAATAAAATTTACCCACTAATCGTTAGGAGGAGAAAATTGAAAGCGGCGGTATGTTACGAATTTGGAAAACCTCTGGTAATCGAAGAGGTTGACATCGATTCACCTCATGAAGGTGAGGTCAAGGTCCGTCTTGCGGCAACGGCTATATGCCACAGCGATATTCATATGATACGAGGTGAACTCCCGGGCAGGCTTCCCTCTATTGCAGGTCACGAATCTTCCGGGTATGTCGAAGAAATCGGTGAAGGAGTAACCACAGTCAAGCCGGGCGACCCGGTTGTCGTCTCTCTGGTAACGGCGTGCGGGAAGTGCTATTATTGCTCATCCGGACAATCATTCCTCTGCAACGCCAGTTGGCCTATGGATACCGAAAGACGTATTCACAACAAGAAAGGCGAACCCATCAATATAGGCACCAGGACAGGAACTTTTGCGGAATACTGTATCGTAAACGAGCCTCAACTGGTAAAACTGCCCGATGACATGCCGATGGACAGTGCGTCTCTCCTTGCCTGCGGGGTAATAACCGGATTCAATTCAGCCGTTAACCGCGCTCAGGTGAAACCCTTCCAGAGCGTAGCTGTTATCGGTGTCGGCGGTGTAGGACTTAACGCAGTACAGGGAGCAGCATATTCAGGTGCATATCCGGTAATCGCCGTTGATATGCTCGACACCAAGCTTGAGGCAGCGAAGAAATTCGGTGCCACTCATGGTGTCAATGCCGGCAATGATAACGCTATAGAACAGGTGAAGGAACTTACCGAAGGCAGAGGAGCCGACCATATTTTCGTAACTGTAGGAAACGTCTCGGCCATCGAACAGGCTTTCAACATGTTAGGACGCCGCGGTTCTGCATATATAATAGGACTCCCTCCGTTCAAGGACACTCTTACCCTGCCGCCACTTCAATTCATCAGAGACGAAAAAGAGTTGAAAGGCGCTTATATGGGCTCGACAACTCTCAGCGTGGACATACCCAGACTGGTAACTTTATATAAGAGAGGAATCCTGAAACTGGATGAACTCATTACGGACAGATATTCCCTCGACCAGATAAACGAGGCAATCGAGTCCACCGAAGGCGGCGAAGTACTTAGAAACATTATAGTGTTTTAGATTGTCAGTCTAAGGCTACGGTTTCAGGCTGTCTGCTTTTCTTTAAAGAGGGTATGGTAAAAACAAGGAGCGCACCCGCCAGGGCCACGGCGGCATAGCTCATCCACGCTCCCTGATAACTGTTCCAGGTATCGTACACCCACCCGGCGATGGGCGCTCCCGCCATATTCCCCAGCATCATTATTCCTGATGTAAATCCAAGAATAGTCCCGAAACTTGCCCTGCCGTAATATTCACGCAGCAGGGTTATCCTGGTAGTTACGCTCCATCCCCAGCCCAGACTTAAAACGATAATAAATGGCACGACCAGCCATATTCTGTTTACGTTAACGAAGGCATAAAGAATAACACCGGTTGCCATCAAGACAAAACTCAGAGAAAATATAGCTCTGCTGCTGAACCTGTCGCTGAGCCATCCGCTGCTGAGCCGTCCGCAAATACTGGCAACAGGTAGTACAAGGGCAAACACGCTGGAAACAGACCTGGAAATCTCCACACTGCTCATATAAGGCATCATATGCGTCACTACGGCTCCTATAACGAATGCATGACAGGAAGAAGCGACTGCAATATGCCAGAATTGTCTGCCTTTCAAAGCCTGCCTGGCGGTTATATTCTCCTCAGGTACTAGAACCGGTATGTGCTCTTCATCCGCATCATCGGCACTATTTTCGTCGCCATCCGGTAAATATCCGTAGTGTTCCGGTTTGTGCCTGACAACGAATGATAGAGGCAGGACAATTACCAGCATTCCAAGTCCGACGGTTATAATCGCCCTCCTCCACTCCATCGAGTCCACGAGCCAGGTAATTACCGGAACCAGCAAGCCACCGAGTCCGAAGCCGCTGGCCACTATACCCGTAGCAATACCTGCCCTTCTGCGGAACCAGTTTGCTATAGCGGTCATCAGTACCGTCCCGGTACAGGTGCTCATTCCGAGAGCAATCAGGACGAAGGTCGCGTAAAACTGCGCTATTGTTGAAATCCGGCTGAGAAGCATAAAACCCGCGCAGATGAGAAGAGCACCGACGAATATCATTCTCCGTGGTCCCCAGCGGTCGACAAGGAATCCGACAAGAGGTGCAAGCAGACCCATCTCAAAACCACGCAGGGAAAAAGCAAGTGAGACCTGAGCATAACTCCAGCCGAATTCTTCGGCTATAGGTTCGAACACCGCTGTGAAACCAAAATGGACGATTCCACCCGTGTAGAGGATAATAAAGACGGCAGCGGCGACTATATACCAGCCGTAGAATGGTCCTTTCCCTTTCACATTCAAACCCATTAAAGGAATAGTCTGCTCCGTTTCACAGAGATGCTTCAGCCTGCGGAAAAGAAAGTGCATGCACCGTTTGAAGGCTTCCATCATCTTAGCACCACAGTCCTCGTACCTTCAAATTTTATACCCTGTCTCTCGTAAATAACACACCCTTTTTCTGCGTGTTTTTTCTTCTTTATATATATGTAAATCAGTCATAATATATTTCCTTGACAAAGAAAATAGGTTATGTTATAAGAATGAAAATCTGCATCCGAATATACAAAAAATAATCAAAAAAATCATAAGCAGGGTATTGACAAAAAGTCACACTTACGATATAAGATTTAAGATAATAAACTTTAAATTTTATGAGTTAGGGAAAGAGCCGTGCGAGATTTTAAAACAGATTCCTAAAAACGCAGAAAGAAGAAAGGGTTGCTATGCGTGCTTATGTAATTAGAAGACTATTATTGATAGTTCCCACCCTGGGACTTGTCACTGTAATAGTCTTTTTACTTGTTCGATTTATCCCCGGTGATGTCATTGATATGATGCTGGCCCAGATGTCAGAGCAATCGGGTATGGGCGCTGAATTAACAGAGGAATACCTTAAAGAAGCCATGGGTCTTGACCAGCCTCTTCTTGTCCAGTACGGACGCTGGCTGGGTGTATGGCCGTGGGAAGATGGTTCGGTACACGGCATATTCCAGGGTGACCTTGGCGAATCTCTGTGGAAAAATGAATCTATCAGCAAAGAGATGCTCCAGAGGTTGCCCGTTTCCCTTGAGCTTGGTCTTATATCGATTGTCACAGGCTGGACAATCGCCATACCCATCGGTGTATATTCGGCGATACGCCAGGATACCGCCGGCGATTATGTAGGTCGTATCATAGCTATTATTTTCATATCCGTACCAAGCTTCTGGGTAATGACGATGGTTATAGTCTATCCATCGATATGGTGGGGGTGGACGCCGTCACTCGAATATATACCAATCGTTAGAGACCTCGGAGGCAACCTTGTCCAGTTCCTAATCCCGGGACTCCTCATGGGAATGATGATGTCCGGTACGACGATGAGGATGATCCGCACGATGATGCTAGAGGTCCTCAGGCAGGACTATATCAGAACAGCCTGGGCAAAAGGTCTCGGAGAACGGACCATTATCATCAGGCACGCAATGAAGAATGCTTTTATACCCGTAGTAACAATCGCTGGTATGATGCTTCCCGTTCTTATCGGCGGTACGGTTATCACGGAGCAGATATTCTGTTTACCCGGTATCGGGCGCTTTATGTTTGAAGCCCTGAACCAGAGAGATTACCCTATAATCTCGGGTGTAAACTTGGTGCTGGCTACTGTTGTT
>CAZIYN010000037.1:0-5425 GCA_964543495.1 uncultured Dehalococcoidales bacterium
GGAGATGTCCATGTTACAGAATATGAGATCTTACCTTGATTAGCAGAAGGTGAAGACGAGTATCCATATCCGAATGTAGTACCAAAATCATACCCGGTACCCTGCCATAATGCATAGCCGGCTCCCGAGAAATAAGCGAAAAGGGTTGGAGATGAAGCAGTAACGGTTACAACTCCACCACTGGTAGAGTATGTGGCACTGCCTCCGTCTTCCTTGGGTAAATTGTTGCACGTAACTTTGTAAGTGCTAGGACTATTTACATTGTAAATCTCCATGTTAATCGTCTGTATCGGAATTACTTTATTTACATCAATTGTAATTGATGTAGTAAAGCTGTGAGTATCTCCGAGAGTTCCTGCAGACGGAGGAGTGATGGTGATATCGAGTGCCTTGGCGGGTTGCGGCGCTACATACCATAGAGAAGCCGCAACCGCTAATACAAGCACAATCGGCACCGCTACCTTGGAAAGCGCCCTGTAATTCAATAATTTCTTCATTTTTCCGCCACCTTCCTTATTATTACTAATTATTTTCCCTTTTATGCTTTTAGACCTCAGAATCTTCAGAGCTTCCCGGTTTTTTAATATCTGAGCGATATCGGGTGGAATTTTGCCGGCTAATGTGAGAAGCTCGTCTTTATCGGCATCCAGGACCTCGGCAAGTCTTATTATTACTTGCTCGCGGGGAGGGGGCATTTTCCCTCTTTCAATCTTACTGAGATATGAATAGTTTACACCGACCTTATTGGCAAGCTGCCTCTGGCTGAGGCCGGCATTTTCCCTCAGTTCCTGGAGTCTTTTTCCGAATTCTGTTTGTTCCATAACCAACCTTAAAAATAGCTACACTATTTCGACGTGAAGTAAATATACAGTATGTTGACTAAAAAGTCAATGCTATTTTCTGGAATGTCCGGAAATTAGACAAAAATAGTAAAAATTATGACACTTTTGTTGAATGCCAAGTCAACACTTTATGTTTAATAATTTAGTACTTTTAGCCTCAAATATCATGTAATGCGGATGTTCCAAACAATAGAAAATCTGATGTGGATATGTTGAACTTACGGGAAATAGTACGCGGCAGTGCTTGAAGTTAATCTGTGGATTAAGTAGGATATAGGAAATAAAAATAACGAGGAACTGTACAGATGGTCTGGTTGTCTCCTATTACAGATTTATTCGACTTTATTTTCCCGTTTCTGGATAGTGTACCTGTAATAAGGGCAATACTTGGTTTCGTACTTGTTTTTTTCCTGCCGGGTTTTACCTGGTCATTCGTGTTTTTCAATAGAATGAGAGTTATTGAAAGAGTCCTGCTGTCTTTTGCTCTTTCAATTGCCCTGGTTACCCTCAGTCTGCTGTTTGCCAGCTGGTTGCTTAGAATCACACTTTCCGGTCCGAATTCCATAATAATAATTATCCTGATAACGATAGTCCCAATCGGCATCCGTTATCTTGTAAGGTTCATGAGGAAGAAGCCGGACGGGGAAGGTGATGATGAGGAAGCAAGTATGGAAGAAGATGAAATACTTGAATGATTCGACTGATTTGGGGAAGCCCTGTAAAAAGTGGACGTATTAATGATATTTTTCGGACACATCGGAATTACGGCCGGGGTATCAAAAGCATGCGAGTATTGTATTTCATCTAAACGACCTAGAATTGTTAAAGAAGGCGGTTCTCTTTCGGGAATGTACCGTTTAATTTTAAGGGCAAGAGAACGGCTCGGACAAATCGATTACCGTATGGTGATAATAGGCTCCATTTTACCCGATATAATAGACAAGCCGTTATTTCTGCTGTTTTCGGACACTGTTAACCTGAGTGGTCGTGATTACGCCCATACGCTGTTATTTCATATTGCCTTGCTGACGGGCGGTCTGGTGTTGTTAAGATACAGGAAATCCTGGCTGCTGGTTGTCGCTCTGTCCGGTATGATGCATTTGATACTCGACCAGATGTGGGTATCTCCCGAGACACTTCTCTGGCCTTTACTCGGACCTTTACCGGGTACGGAAGCTGAAGGTTGGGTCTCCGAAAGGTGGTATTCGATGTTTACCGCTCCGGGAGCCTATATCCCGGAAATTATCGGACTGGTAATAATTTCATTATTCCTTTACAGGCTGGTGAAAAACAGACAGGTAACGCGATTTATTACCAGCGGAGTCGTGAATTGATGTATGATGTAGCCGTTATCGGCGCCGGACCTGCCGGCAGCCGGGCGGCCTGTATGCTGGCTGAAAGAGGTCACAGCGTTGCCATTATCGAGCGGAAAGGACGACTTAACGCACCTGTATGCTGTACCGGAGTCATCGGACAGGAATGGATAGACTCCTTCTCAATAGATAAGAAAGTTATTTACAGGCAGACGAACAGTGCCACAATCTATTCTCCTTCAGGGAAACAAATCAGGGTATGGCGACGTGAACCACAGGCGGGAATTATTGACAGGCCAGCCCTGAATCTGTATTTAGCCACATTGGCTGAATACAGTGGAGTCGAATTCTTTACAGGCACAGACGTTACCGCCATAGAGGTTAAAAACAACCGGGTGATTATCAGAGCGGAGTCCGAAGGAAAGGGTAAAAAAATCTTAGAAACGAGAGTGCTGGTAATTGCTACGGGATTCAACTCGAAAATCACAGAACTTCTGGGATTCGGCAGGCCGGCGGATTTCGTTATGGGCGCTCAGGCAGAGGTTGAAACGGCTTCACTTGAAGAAGTGGAGGTCTATCTCGGTGAAAAGGTGGCGCCGGGATTTTTTGCCTGGCTGGTACCGACAATATCGGGAAGGGCGCTTGCCGGATTACTCTCGCGTCGAAATCCCGGTAAATACCTGAGAGCGTTCCTGTCTTACCTGGTTGAACAGGGTAAAATTACCTCGGCGGAGGTGGAATTAAGCTATGGGGGCATCCCGTTGAAGCCGCTTAAAAAGACAAACAGTGACAGGGTAATTGTCGTTGGTACCGCTGCCGGGCAGACGAAACCCACAACCGGAGGCGGCGTTTACTACGGTATGTTATGCGCCGATATAGCTGCTGAGAAGTTGAACCATGCTCTGGAAAGTGATAGGCTATCGGCTAGAGACCTGTCGGTTTATGATAAAGAGTGGAAAAAGAAACTGGGAAAGGAACTGAAGCAGGGTTACCGGGCGAGGAAGTTATTCGAGCGACTCAGTGACAGACGGATGGACAGGTTGTTCGATTTGATTACTGCAAACGGTATCGATAAAGCCCTGATGGAATCGGATAAGTTGTCGTTCGACTGGCATGCCGGGGTGATTGCGAAACTGATTGGCTACAGAGTCCTGTCCCAGGTACTTGGTTCGATACGGCTTCCTTTCATTATAAAGAGATAAGAATAAAAACCATAATACTGAAAGGATATAAAATATGACCGGAAGTGACCGTGTGCCGAATCTTGGCGAGGCAGCCAGCGTTTTTATGGCGGGACTGTCACAGGAAGAACGCGGTGCAAGTCAGAAAGAGATATCCGATTTTATCAGGTGGTTCGGGAGAAGCAGAGAAATTACCGGACTCACTCCTGCCGAAATCGGCAATTATGCCGACCGTCTGTCATTATCGGATACAGATTACACCCGGAAACTGGCATTAATTCGGGGATTCCTGCAGTACGCGAAGAAACAGGGATGGAGCAAGACCAACCTGGCTACACATCTCAAAGCAAGAAAAGCGAGATCAGGTAAACAATCCGCAACACAAAAGAAAGCTCCCGAATCTATCCAGATGACGCAGGAAGGATATGACGGACTTGTTTCCGAACTTGCTGATTTAAAAGATGCCCGTGATGAAGTAACTGTAGAAATTCGAAAAGCCGCTGCCGATAAAGACTTCCGGGAAAATGCTCCTCTTCATGCTGCCAGGGAACGTAAAGGACAGATAGAAGGGCGGATAATGGAGCTGGAAGCTACCCTGAAAGCAGCCGTTGTTATAAATGAAGCCGAGAAAAAAGGTACAAAAATCAGTCTTGGAAACACCGTAGTATTACACGATATCGATTCCGGGGCGGAAATCCGATATATGCTGGTCAGCTCCAATGAAGTGGACCCGCTGAAAGGTAAAATATCAGGAGTTTCACCTATAGGCAGGGCGATTATCAATAAAGAGCAGGGAGTAACTGTCGAGATATCGACGCCGGCAGGGAAACTGCATTACCAGATAATATCTGTTGAAAATTAGCTAACTGCCTTCAAGCATTTTATCCACGGCTGTTTTCGCTTTAAGCCTGATATCTTCAGGTATCGTAATAATGTTTTCCATGTTCTCAAGCGACCACAATACCGTTTCAAGGGTGATTAGTTTCATTCTGGGACAGATTGCCTGCTCGGATGCCGGTATGAAATGCTTACCGGGATTTTCTTTTTTCAGGCGGTGGATAATACCCATCTCCGTACCGATGATTACTTCTCTGGCATCTGTTTCGGCGGCGTATCTAATCATACCCCCGGTGCTTAATACGGCATCGGCAAGTTCTTTAACTTCCTGACGGCACTCCGGGTGGACGATAACTTTTGCATCCGGGTATTCCGTTTTCAATTGTGATATGTCCGCGGCTTTAATCCTGGCGTGGGTGGGGCAGTAGCCGGGCCAGAGAATCAGGTCGCGTCCGGTCTGTCTGGCGACGTAATCGCCCAGGTATTTGTCCGGGACGAATATAATCTGTTCGTTTTTCGGAAATTTTTCTACGATTTTAACGGCGTTTGCCGATGTGCAACAGATATCGGACTCTGCTTTAACCTCGGCAGTTGAATTAACATAACATACTACCTTTGCATCCGGAAATTCCGCCTTTTTCTCGCGCAGGTATTCAGCGGTAATCATGTCCGCCATCGGGCAGCCCGAATGAAGGTCGGGGAGCAGCACGGTCTTGTCAGGGCAGATGATAGCGGCGGTCTCAGCCATAAAGTGGACTCCGCAGAATAAAATCACATCGGCGTCGGTCCCGGCTGCTTTCTGGCTGAGCTCGAGTGAATCACCCGTGAAATCGGCTATATCCTGTACTTCACCAAGCTGGTAGTTATGCACCAGAAATACGGCATTACGTTCTTTTTTAAGTTTATTGATTTTATCCAGTATATCCGTATCACCGTTTGCCATTTAAGTTATCCTCCAGTCGTGGGCGTAAGCATTCATTCTTTTTCCCCTGACGAAACCGAGCAGGGTAATACCCATCTCATCAGCCAGCCTGACTCCGTGGTCGGTCGGGGGAGATTTAGAGATTATCACGGGGATTCTTCTTCTGACGATTTTATAGAGTATCTCCGATGACATCCGGCAGCTGAGTATCACAACCCTTTCTTCAAGGGAAATATCTTTCAGGATACATTCTCCGAACAGCTTGTCAACGGCGTTGTTCCTGCCGATATCGTCCTTGAAAACAATTATATCCTGCCTGTCACAGAGTGC
>CAZIYN010000037.1:5525-11736 GCA_964543495.1 uncultured Dehalococcoidales bacterium
ATCGCGGTCATTCAGCGTGATGGTGAGATGGTATTCCCTGACCACGTCATCTTCCGTTTTTTTGCGTTTGCTGCCGGAAAACCTGGATACGGGAAGCTTCCTTGTCTCGCTATCCATCCGTTTTTACCTTAATATCATCGCCGGTTTTTACAGTTCCGCCATGGACTACCGTGGCGAATATGCCTTCCTCGGGCATAATACACTGCCCCATCATTTTGTAAATAGCACATCTGGTATGGCATTCCTTGCCGATTTGTGAAATTTCCAGGACTACTTCGTCTCCAGCCTGGACTCTCGTGCCCACCGGCACAGAGACGAGGTCGATACCTTCGGTAGTGAGGTTTTCGGCAAAAGACCCGGGCCCCACATCGAAGCCAAGGTCTCTCATTTTATTGATACTTTCTATGGCTATCAGGCTTACCTGGCGGTGAGTTGTGCAGTCGGCATGGGCGTCATCCACCATCCCGTGATTTTCCTGAATGTACCCCTCTTTTACATCTTCCTTGGGGGTGCCTTTTTTCTTGCTTTTACAGACAGCAATTATTTTTGCCATTTTACTGTTTCCTTTCTCTTTCTATCATTCCGCTTCCCAGCACTACCTCATCCCGATAGAATACTGCTGCCTGACCGGGAGTAATGGCACGCTGTGGTTTTTCAAATTTTACCCGGAATCTGTCTTCTTCCACCGGTGTTACTGTTGCTTTTGCCGGGGTATGAGAATATCTTATCTTGGTCATCGCCGCCAGCGGTTTCTCCGGTTTATCTATCGCTATCCAGTTCAGCCCGGATGCCGTGAATTCATCGCTGTATGACTCTTCCCTGTTGCCGACGATTATAGCGTTCTTTACCGGGTCGATTTCAGTAACGTAAAGAGCTTCTTTTGTCTGTATTCCCAGGCCTTTACGCTGACCGACCGTATAGTGTGAAATACCCTTGTGCTCTCCGAGCACGTTTCCTTCCTTATCGAGTATCTGTCCTCTGGGAGATTCGGCTATTAAAGAAGTATAGCTGCCGGCGACGAAGTCCTGGCTTTCTGGTTTTTCACTGGTTGCCAGATTGAGGTCGGCTGCTATCTCCCTGATTTCCTCTTTCCTGTAATCACCTACTGGCAGAAGGATGCTGGAGAGTTGTTCCTGGTTGAGCAGCGATATGAAATATGACTGGTCTTTCTTCTCATCCAGGGCTTTCTTCAGCAGGTAGCGTCCATTTATCTCATCATACCCTGTCCTAGCATAATGCCCCGAGGCGAAGTAATCGAACTCGATGCCGCTTTCCCGGGCGCGTTCGAACAGGGCGCCGAACTTAATCCGGCTGTTGCATATCAGGCAGGGATTCGGGGTCCTGCCGGACTGGTACCCTCTGACGAAATAATCTAGCACTTCCGCTTTATATTCATCTATGAGATCGAAAACATGTAAAGAAATTCCGAGCATTTCGGCTACCTTGCGGGCGTCTTCGATGTCTTCCTCCTCGCCGGGACCGTAGCAACTGTGGCGGGACCCTTCAGCTGGAAAATCTCCTTCGTTGCAGATTTTCATGATAATACCGCTGACTTCGTAGCCTTTATCTTTCAGCAGGGCAGCGGCTACCGACGAGTCCACTCCTCCACTCATTGCCACCAGAACTTTCGTCATACAATTTCCTCCCGGCGGGTCTATCTCTTTGACAGAATCTCAAGAGATATTTCGGCGGCCCTTTTACCCGAAATGAGCATGCCTCCGAAGATGGGTCCCATCCTGTGGGCCCCATAAACGGCATTGGCGGCCATGCCGGCTACCACCAGTCCCGGGTAGACCTCTTTGGTATTATCAAGTATTCCCTTCTCCGCCACGTCAGCCCACATTGATTTCTCTCCTATAACTTTACCGGTCTCCGTCCTTAGTTTGGCACCAATCTTGTTCACCACTATGTGACATATCTCGCTGGCGTGGCCCGTGGCATCGATAACGATACCGGCGCTGGTTGCCAGTGGGTCGACGTGAAGTCCGGCAATGGTGGTGGCGCTCCAGTTAAGGACGAGTCCGGTTATCCTGTCCTCTTCCCTTATCGCAACATCTTCAACGCTTATCAGGTTGAATATCTTGGCTCCGGCTTTAACCACCTTCGAACAGATGGTGGAAGTGGCTTCCACGGAATCGGCGTGATAGTAACCCTTAACATATTCTTCGGTCCTGACATCGAACTCGTCAAGCAGCTTCTTTCCCTCTTCCTGGACGACAATACGGTTGAACATCATTCCGCCGCCGGGCATACCGCCGCCTACCTTGAGGTGTCTTTCGTAGATAGCGGTTTTTATTCCGGCCTTTGCCAGGTAATACGCAGCCGTCATACCGGCTGGTCCGGCTCCAACCACAGCAACATCTACCGTGAGGTAGTCCAAGAACTCTTTAATGTAGGTTTCCGTTATCGCCCTGGATATGGTTACGTCGTCAAGTTGCATTTTCCCTCCTTGGTAGTATGCTGCTCACTGCCGGAACAGTAAATTTGCCTGAAAGCACCGACATAGCGCTTAATACACGATATATGTCTTTGAAGCCAGATACAGGCTATTTTTCTATTCTGGTGCCTCTCAGCGTTATTAGAATCAGGCTGTGACAGCCTCGGCAATGCTTGATAATAGAATATCACACGGAGGGGGATTTGTTAAATAGGGATAGGGTTGTTTTTGAGTGTTCCGGTAACCGCAAGCAGCTATGACCCGACCTCGACGATTCCGGCAGGACTCTCGCCAACGCTTCCTACAATCGCTGCGTTAATTATGCCTGCCTGCTTGAGGCTGGAGAGCAGGTTTTCAGCGTTTGCCGAAGGTAACGATATAAGCAGCCCGCCGGATGTCTGGGGGTCGAACAGGATATCCCGGACGTTTACCAGCACGTCACTTTCGATTGTAACACCGGGCGAGTAGAATTCGCGGTTCCGGTGCAGTCCACCGGGACACATTCCCTGCCTGGCGAATTCTTCCGCGTCCGGGAACTGAGGGACGGCAGCGCTGTTTATTATCAGGGATACGCCGCTGTTCTTTGCCATCTGGACTGTGTGACCTATAAAACCGAACCCGGTAATATCCGTGCAAGCGTGGACTCCGGTTTCGAGCATCAATGCCGAGGCTTTGTCGTTCAGTGCCGCCATACTTTCCGTTACCACGGCTATCATCTCTGCCGATACCATTTTTGCTTTAGCGGCGGTGTTTATTATTCCCGTCCCCAGCGGCTTGGTCAGGATAAGACTGTCGCCGGGTTGCGCTCCGGCATTGGTTATTATTCTGTCAGGGTGAATAGTTCCGGTAACGGACAGTCCATACTTAAGCTCGGTATCATCCACAGTATGCCCGCCGACGAGTATGACTCCCGCCTCGTTCATTTTATCCTGTCCGCCTCTGAGGATATCCTTCAGGACGGAGATATCCATCGATTGTATGGGGAAACAGACAATGTTCATCGCCGTGATAGGCTTGCCGCCCATCGTATAGACATCGCTCAGGGAATTGGCGGCGGAAATCTGTCCGAACATATAGGGGTCGTCGACTATCGGAGTGAAAAAGTCGACGGTCTGGATTATAGCTAGGTCGTCTCTGAGTTTATAGATGCCGGCGTCATCCAGACTTTCCATACCCACGAGCACATTCGGGTCGGACAGTATATTCAAATCGCAAAGGGCTTCGCTGAGGTCTCCCGGACCTATCTTCGAGGCTCAGCCCGCGCCCCTGACGCTCTCTGTCAGGCGCGGCTCTTTTTTTTCAGCCATCTTTCCTCCAGTCCGTATTCTAGCATTCCGAGTGTGCGAAAGCAAAGCTGATTATATAAGACGTTGTATTGACAGAGGAATGTTCAGCATATATAATTTGATTTTGTTATGAGGATAATACTATCTATCTGGAATACACGGGTATATCTTAATACCATTTCGTCGACAAATGCCGGGCGAGGGGGTTTGTGTACTTACAGCCAGATGACATAATGTATTAACCGATAACTGACAGGCGAGTAAATCAAACCCGGGATATAGAAAATCCTGGGTTTTTTCATTTAGAAAAGGAGGGGGCAAATGAAAAGAATACACCATGATATTGAATTTACGGTTCTCAGAAAGAAAATAAACCGTGTCGGCAGTATCGATGAAAGAATAGCTCTACTTGAACAGCTTGTTGCTCTCAGTCCGCGTAATCCCAGGAACCTTACGCTGAAAAGAAGGTATAAGGAGGAACTCGAAACGCTGCGTGTTAAAAGGGGAGGGAAAAGGAAAATAGTAAGCTCTCCTTTTGATGGTATCCATTACAAGCGGCAGGTTGCCCTGATAGGCGAAACGAATACGGGAAAGAGCACCCTGTTCAACAGATTGACAGGTTCTGATACTTTAATACAGGAATTCCCTTATACTACATACCGACCCGAGGTACAGATGATGGATTACAGAGACGTGTCCATCCAGGTCATTGAGGTCCCTGCTTTATATGCCGGTGATTCCGACCCCGCAAAATACAGGTTCATAAGAAACTCCGACGTATTGTGTCTCTGTGTGAAAACAGAAGAGGATTACGATTCTGTAGTCCGGCAGATGGAAAAATACTATATAGGATTGAGAAACTTACCGTCGCCATCCGATGTATCACATAAAAACAGACCCAATAATGAACCGGTGGAAATACCTGCTTTTGTGGCAGGCTGGACGAAGAATATTAGCATCGGGGACCTGGTTGTTGCAGATATCAATGATATCGAATCTATATCGGAACGAATATATACCTTGCTCAATATCAAGCGGATATACCTGGCACATCTCGGAGAAATTAAGGAAAAACCGCTGGTGTTTCCGGCGGATAAGGAAATAAAAGTATCTGATTTTGTATATAGCGTTGACAAACGAATCCTGACCAGGTTCAAGAGAGCCAGAGTAGTTAGCGCTGATATAACTATACCTGAAATACAGGCAGCAGGATTGGATTATCAATTGAACGACGGGGATACGGTGGAAATCATATCTGTCTAGTCCAACATTCCGAGTGCAGGAAAGCAAAGCCATCTCCTTTATCTGTCATTGCGAGCCATAGGCGAAGCAATCTCTACATTCGAACGCAGAGATTGCCGCGTCGTCCGCAAGAGGCGGACTCCTCGCAATGACATCTATTTGACCCCGTTCATATCTATTCCCACCCACCGCCTGCGTCCTCGATTTCATCGGGACTTCGGCGGACAAGCCGCCCTTAAGGTAGCAAAAAGAGGGGAAAAGCCCCTCTTTTTTTGTATTTCCCCTTCTCCTTGGTAGGAGAGGGGGGAAATAGGGGTGTGAGGTAGAGACTCATCACTAAAAATGGCTTAGCAAGCTACTCCTATCTGTGTTAAAATAAGCACGTATTATGGACAGTGAATTCAGGAAGCTGCCGGGTATAGATAAGCTGCTCACCGAATCTGGAATGAAGGCGCTTGTGGAGAGATATCCCCATGACCTGCTTGTCGAGACTGCCAGGCAGCAGCTTGAGGAAGAGAGAAAATCAATCTCCGGCGGTAATAAATGCCGCCCGGCAAGCGAGATAATAAAGTTAATTTCTTCAAAACTACAGCAAATGGAAACATTGAGCCTGCGTCCCGTAATAAACGCAACCGGGGTAATACTCCACACGAATATCGGGCGCGCCTCGATGAGTCAGGAAGCGATTCAGGCGATGGAAGAAATAGCCGGCGGATATTCCACTCTGGAGTTCGACCTGGCTACGGGCAGAAGAGGAAGCCGCAACGTCCACATAGAGCAGATGCTGTGCCGTCTCAGCGGCGCCGAAGCCGCCCTGGTAGTGAATAATAACGCTTCTGGAGTCCTCCTTGCCCTGAGCACCCTGGCGAAAAGGAAAGAAGTAATCGTATCTCGCGGCGAAGCCGTGGAAATAGGCGGCAGCTTCCGCATACCGGACGTTATGCGCCAGAGCGGGGCGAAACTGATAGAGGTAGGCACCACCAACGCTACCTATGCAAAGGACTACGAGGACGCTATTACAGACCGCACGGCGGCGCTGATGCGGGTGCATTCCAGCAACTTTCAGGTTGTCGGTTTTACCCATTTCACGGAGTTCGATGAGCTGACGGCTCTTGGAGATAAATATGGACTGCCGGTGATAGACGACCTCGGTAGCGGCTGTTTCCTCGAGACGGGGCAGTTCGGTCTTGCTCCTGAGCCTACAGTTCAACAGAGCGTCGCGGCGGGCGCCGGGCTTGCCTGTTTC
>CAZIYN010000038.1:0-11672 GCA_964543495.1 uncultured Dehalococcoidales bacterium
AAGTCTGGTGGTATTCCGTAAAGACTCCGTTAATGTCGAGTGAAAACACGAGGTCATCCATCGAATTAAGTAAAGAACGCAGGCTTTCCCTGGACTCTCTTAATTCCTCACTCGCTAATTTTCGTTCGGTTATATCAATCCACGTTATCAGCGTAAACTGGAGCTTCCCGTCTTTTATAACCGGAGTACTGCTTGAAGACACCCAGAACTTATCTCCGCTTTTCTTCTTAAAAAGTATTTCAAAGTCTTTCCTAGAGTCGTTCAGATGACGCTTTACTTCTTCCATGCCTTTTTCTATAGATCCCCCGGTCCACCAGGGATTCGGAGGGCTTTTTCCGACTATTTCTTCAAAGGTAAAACCGGTAAGTTTTTCAAACGCCGGATTGACATATTTCGTCGATCGGTCGGGGTTTACTACTATGATAGGATTCGGGGATATATCGAGTAATTTCAACCTGAAATCTTCACTCTCCTTCAGTGCCGTCTCAGTCTTTTTACGTTCTGTGATATCACACCAGGTCACCAGAGTGTATTGCAGCTCATTATTAACTCTGACGGGAGTAGTGTTTGTTTCAACCCAGAATATCTCCCCGTCCCTTTTTATCAAAGCCCTCTCTTCTCCTCTTATCTCGTGCTGCATCGCATCTTGAATTTTATCTATAACATCAGGTGTTTTTTGAATCCACCAGGGGAATGGTGGTTTCATTCCTTCTATCTCATCCAGGGAATAACCGGTAATATTCTCTGCAGCGTGGTTGGCAAACCTGATTGTCATATCCGGATTCAAAACCAGTATCGGGTTTGGAGAAATATTGAGTAAATTGGAACTGAACTCCTCACTTTCCCTGAGTGCCTCTTCCATCTGCTTGCGTTCGGTAATATCAATAACAGCTGCCACCGACCCCGCGTATTCACCGCGTTTGTCCGTCAACGGCGAGACTGCCAGGGTCACGTGAATTTTATTTCCGTCTCTCTTAATAAACTCACAATCATATTGCTCTTTAATACCATGGCGGCGATTTACCAGTTTCTCCTTGACGACCTCTATCCACAAATCATCCATGAATCTGAATATGTGCTTCCCCACTATCTCTTGTTGCGAATAACCTAACATATCGGCCAGATGCTGATTGACTGAGACGGTGATTTCATCTCTGTCTATAATCCAGATACCCTCATGTAAAGTATTTATAAGCTGTTTGTTCTTCTCCTCGCTCTGGCGGATAGCTTCCCTGGCTCGTTCGCGTTCTGTGATATCGGTTTGTACTACCTGGATGCCTGTTGCTTCACCGTTGGTTCTCAGTATCGAAAGATGAATTCTGGCAATACCCTGAGAACCTTCTTTCCTCGGATATTCGATTACAACAGGATCGGCAATATCGTTATTCTTTAAAGAGGAAAATGCCCGGAGGATTCTGGTGAGATATTTAGGCTGGATTAGTCCTGTCTTGGTAAAGTGTTTGCCAATCAGTTCGTCGCTGGAGTATCCCGTCCTTTCAAGGACGGTGGAATTGCACGATTGAATTATCCCGTTCATATTTACCAGGGTTATACCCACCGGTGCCAGTTCAAAAAGTTTCCTGTATTTTTCCTCGGACTCCCGGAGTACTCTTTCCGTTTCTTTACGTTGAGAAATATTGGAACAAAGAATGACCCACCCGTAGCGTTCTCCGTCTTCTTCTATAGCCTGAGCATATACGTCAAGCCATATGTCTCCGTTGGGGGTACGGTATATTTGTTCTTCCCTGTTATATCCCCTGGAAAATAACAGTTCTAGCCGTTCTTTATTCTGTCCGGGGTAGTCTTCAACGATCTTTATAACTTCACCGATATATTTTCCTATCGCTTCAGATGCCGGGATTCCCAGCATTTTTTCAGCTATCTCATTCCAGTAAGTGATTATAAAATCATTATCACTGGCGAAAACGCTTTCCTTAATGGAATTTAAAGCAAAAGCGGAAAAACGCAATCTTTGTTCATTCTCTTTAAGGAATGTGATATCCGTAGAACTGCCCAGGACAACGGTTTTACCCAGATAATTTACAGGGACCAGTCTATCCAGCAGCCATTTTATTTCACCGTTTTTGGTGATTATTTTAACCTCGGAACTGACCTCTTGCTTCTGGTCTAACCGGGCTCGAATAGATTTCCAGCTTGCTTCCCTGTTATCGGGATGGACGATATCACCGGGTTTCATGTTCAAGAGCTCGGCTTCGCTATATCCGGTGAATTCCTGAAACCGGGGATTGACGAACATGAAACCGTTTTCTCCCACGATGCATAAACCGATAGGCGAACTGAACGACAGTATATTATGAAGATCGTCCATGCTCTCGAGTTCGTTAATCCGAACTTTCAGATTTTCGATTTCATTTAATAGACTATCTGTAGATACTCCTATTTCCTTAACCACCTGAAGCCTTCCGATTATTAGTCAGATGAATCCGCATTTCATCGAAGATTGGTATAGACCGCTCCGTTTACTTTCCGGGTCTCATAAGGGATATAACCGGGTAATCTACCGTGCGCCGCTATTCGGACTAGCTTTTAACTTTTGTAAGTTTGAGAAACAGAAGGACCATCGACGAGATTACGAGGACATAGGACGAGAACCATATGGCGATTATATAGGGAGTGTCTGCGGATATACCGGATAGTAACAATGTTTGGGCCAGGGCATAACATCCCCAGCCTATAGCTAAAACATTCCAGAATATCCATTTCTCCCCGAGTCTTTTTACAGTAAGAAAATATCCTGCTATAGCCAGAATGACAATGAACCATCCGAAACAACTATTCACTGCATATGAAAGTGAGATACTCATTGTTTAATTCCTCCTGTACAGCACATTTGGGCCGGTAATGATACTAAAATATCATGGTCTGTATCCGAATGTATTAGCGAATCCCTGATTATCAGCCTTATTTGTTGACTATATCAGATTCGCTAACATTAATTCTGTTATCCCTAATGGACTTATAACAAGGTATTAAAGGGTCATTATAGTGACCCAAAAGACCTATATTCCACCCGTTTCAGGCATAACTAATGTAAAAAATAAAAAAATTCTACATCTTACCAGTAATAATTGCACCCCCATGAAACCAAAAACTTGTGCCTTGAAAGACCTATTTAGTTGTCCTGTTAGTACTTTCTGGCAGGTGACCGGTATGGAATAGTGATTTATATAAGGTAGATTAACGGGCGTTTCTGATGGGCAGAAGCACCCGGGTGACTGTATTAAATCAAACTGTTATTTTAAGGGATGCCTGTACTTGTCCATCAATTCTCGTATTACATGATTTCTCTTCCAGGAGAATGCAGCTTGGCTGGAATAGGGAGAAAGGAGATAGTAAAAATGACTGTATGGAAACTAAAAAGTTGTATGCGTTGCAGGGGTGATATCTATATAGATAAAGATTATGACGGCTGGTACGAGCATTGTCTGCAATGCGGATACCTGCGCCCTATTCCGGGTCCCGGTAAAGTACGACACCTCTTTAATGTACAGGAGGAAGAAAAGAATACAGTTGAGTCCGCCCGGGTAAGGCGTAAAGAATTACAGAGTATAATCAGTCCGAATTAACAGTATTAAACGTCTGTATTTGCATAACCATTAGAGGTATTAAGGAAAGTGCAGAAGAACCTCATTTCATTCAAAGAAGCGGTAGCGAAGGCAGAGAAATTGGGAGAGAAGGCTGAAGAAACGGTAGTAGATATTGCGAAATCTGCTGAAGAAGCTACCCGCAAAACGGAAAGAATATCACAGGAAGCGATAGACAGGGCAGACGCTGCCAGCAAGTCCGCCAGAGAGTCTGCAGAGACGCTGGTGGTTACTCTTGAAAAGATTACCCTCAGAGCGGAAGAAGTGGCCGAATCGGCGAGGAGTATAGCTGAAAATTCGAAAAACACGGCTCTTCAGGCGATACAGAAAGCGGAAGCGGCGGGAGAATCCGTTACAGAAACATCGGCAGTATTGATGAAAACCCTTGATGATGTTGTTAGCAGGACCGAAGAAGTCGTGCAGGCATCGAAACAGACAGCAGAAGAATCCATCAGGGCTTCCATCGAAGTTATAAAAAAAATAGAAGAAATCAACCTGTTTACGCGAGAGGCCGCCGAAGAATCTAAAAGGGCGTCAAATGAAGCTGTAAACAGAGCCGAGCAGGCTGTAAATTCTGCCATGGAGATATCCGTCATCTTTGCAGGAGCAATCGACAGAGTAGTGAGTACAGCCGAAAGAGCAGTAGACTCAGCCGGTAAAACAGTGGAGGAATCAGTGAGAGCACTCGATCAAAGGGAGCAGCAATGGTGGCATTTTTTACTTACTCCAATATCCTTTCGGAAACCCAGACCCGAATAACAGGTGAAGAGAAGTGGTATCCCGTTTAAACAGTCCATATTTAATAGAAACCTCTCCCACACGGTCCGTCCGTTCTTCGCTCTGCCCTGCATTCATTATTTCACACTATTCCGGCGCTCTCCTGCCATATAATTACTTTTTGTTTATAGTATCGTCCTGTCTGCTTATGTTTTATTTACGAGATACAGCATATGATATCATTTCGAAGGAGATAAGGTGACAGCGTATGCCGAAGATACTTGTTGTGGATGATTCTGCTTTTACCAGGATGAAATGCGCAAAAATTTTAACTGAGGCCGGATACCTTGTTATCCAGGCTGAAGACGGAGTTGAAGCAGTTGAGAAGTACAGGGAGTATCAACCCGATGGTGTATTGCTGGATGTCGTTATGCCCGGAATGCACGGCATAGCCGCTCTTCAGGAAATAAGAAAGATTGACCCTGTTGCCCGGGTTGCTATTCTATCCGCACAGGGGACAAGAAGCATAGTCAAAAATGCGATTAAAGAAGGTGCCAGCAATTTCATAGTAAAGCCTTTCAGAGAAACCCGGGTACTTGATACCGTACAAAGACTTCTGTCTAACGTAAAGAATAATATCGACTGATTTTAATTATCCGGTATCAACCCGTATATAAACATATCCTGAGAAGCCCGAATTCAATACTTAAGTGCTTTATTTTCAAATCCGGGTATTTTACACTGACGATACCCTTTGGTGGGGAAGGGGGGACTCGAACCCCCACGCATTGCTGCACATGATCCTAAGTCATGCCCGTCTGCCAGTTCCGGCACTTCCCCCTGTACCGACAAGCAAGATGTTAACAAAAAAGCGGTCGTCTGTCTATAGAAACCACATTTATCTGTTGAATAGTAACGATATTGCGTTACCGGGAGAGATAGGCTAACATCTACTTGAGAGATAACCGATATGCAATATAATGAAAACAGTGGTTCTGTTCGGTTGAGGTTGATATTAATTTAATGGATAATAGAGACATCTCTTAAGGAGGTGTTATATGGAACAATACAAACTGATAATAGAAATACAAGAACTACGTAAAGAAATTAAAGAATTGAAAGGCGGACAGAATGAAGGTTCTGCAATTGCTGTAATGTCATTATTTTTAGGTTTTGGATTAGGCTTCTTTTTGTATTCAATAAATCTACTGAACGAAGCAATAAATGCCACAATCGAAGTCTGGACAGCTATACTCTGTGCAATTACTGGTTTATTAATTATGATGTTCTCAGGTTTTATTGCAACTAGGATAAAAAGAAATGGCAGGTAACTAATTATGGATAATGATATTGATAAATTGGTAAATCCAGATGAACTTTATATTGAAATATGCAAATATTGCTTAGTAGCTAAAACGATTTTGGATGCAGAAACTCAGTCGGTTAATACGGGTGAACCAATAGATATAGAGCGATTCAAAAATATGCAGGAAGTAATACAATTTATTGATAAAGACCCGTTGGGATATGTGAAAACGATTCCATTGCACGTAGAAACATTAATAATGGCAATGTCTCAGATGATAGCTAAGAATAATGAAAGAATACTAGCCTTTTTTGATAGGTAACTTTTCTATTCGTTTGGCTAAACGAACCATATCAATGAAATAGTTTTTTAAAGATGGTTTTTCCGTTTTTATTTTAACCATTATCCCAGCCCTCCATAACGACATCCCGCCAGCTTTTATATGGAAAATCAGCCTTTGCGACTTCGGCGGGAGTCTTATTCTTTAACGCTTCGTGAGGTCGAAAGAAGTTATAGTTTATCAGCCAGCCGTCCGTGAATTCGAGTGCCGATTCCACGTTCTTTAGTCCACGCATAACCTTAGTTCGAGCCTTCAAAGTTCCGTGAAAACGCTCAATTAAATTAGTATTCGGCTGTATCCTGAAACCCTGAGATTGTATATGTTCGGTATCCGCACCGAAGGCTAGTTCTAAGCCATCAAGATAGGCATACAGCTTATCGGTTATTACGGTCTCAGGTATTTTATTAGCACGCACAGCAGCCTGCTCAAATAACGCCTGAGCGTCCTTCGTGGTGCGGGTATATGATATACGGGAATTTAATAGAAATCTGGTCTCGTCATCAATCACGTCCCAAAACCAGATATTCCTGCCGTCTATCTTCAATACCGTTTCATCGGCAACCCATAAATCACCGACTTGAAGATTGGTAAATTTAGCTTCAGAAACCGCCTTCTTAGAGAAACGTATTATCCATTCATAGATTGTGGAATCCGAAGGAAATACCTTATAAATGCTATCTATCTGCCTTCGTATGGCATCAATCGACAGCCCATCATAAAACAGGCTGATTGCGGTTGCTATCTGGTCTGGCGGATACCTCATTCCGGTTGTAGCTTTATTCCAGACGAATGTGCGTTGGCAATCTTTGCATCTGTAATATTGCTTGCCGTCCTTAGTCCCGTATCTGACCACATTTTCAGAACCGCAATGCTTGCAGGTAATAGTCTCGGTAGTTACTACCTGGCATATATTCCCTTTCAAACTAGGACGGCATATTTGGATTGGTTTACCAGTCATTTTGTATTCTCGAAATCTATTTCTATTGGTAATGAATAATACTCTGAATTATCGCTAGCTAATGCATAAATTTGACATTCCTTTGTTTTGATTGCAAATTTGCTTGGAACATTACAATAGGCAGTATATGTGACATTTCTGGTGATAGTTAATGGTGCTAATTCAATCAAATCAAAAGGTGCTTCATTTTTTTGAATTTCTATATCAAATAAGTCATTCCAAACTTTCAATGCTATCTTGTTCAAAGTAACTGGTCTTGATATTGCTATGACGAGATTCAGGGTGAGTTTTTTATCTCCACTTTTATTTTTACCAAAAATATTAGCATAATAATCATAAGTCTCTATGCTTTTAATCTTAGCTCCTAATTCTAACAGTATCTCTTCTTTTTGTTTGCTTTTTTTACCTCTTATCAGTAAAACTATCAGCCAAATAAATACTACGCCTGCAGCAATAAAAAATATAGCTGGCAAATACGATGGAATGGAAAACGGAGGATTAATTGACATAGCGGCAAATCCCAATCCCAGTAAAGCTAGAAAAGTGGCTACTAATCCCCATTTGTTTGCAGTCATACTCTACTATCCCTTTGGTAAAAGTATAATACTTTTGAGGATTACTGTCAGTGAATACCAATCAATCCTCTCCTTTCCGAAGAGGCGATTGACCGTCCGTATGCGATTCGCCTTTTGCTTTACGACCCTGGCGGTAAATTTTCAAGACGGTATTGGCTAATACACCAATACCGAACAGAACCAAAACAGTGCTATTCCGGCAGGACATAGTGACTGGTATGTCCGTATCGCAGACCAGATTAACCAGCTGAAAGAGACGATACCGGCAAGCGACTATAAGAAGTTGAAACTGGATATGTTGTTATGCGTGGCGGATAGAACGGACGAATTTTCAGACATGTGCGGACAGTGCCAGATATTCAAGCAGGATATTTCTACCCTTGTCACGGATATCAGTTATCTTGTCCAGACAGGCGATAAAGACAAACGCAAGTCTCATGTAAAGAAGATTGATACCATCGTCAGCCATCTCCAGAAACAACACAAGCTGGTTGCCGAAGGCTATTATACAGGTATTGCCATAGCAATCGGAGCAGGAGTCGGCGCAGCCCTGGGAGCCGCAACGGATATTATAGGCGCCGGGATTCCGCTGGGAATCGGTGCCGCAGTGGCTATCGGTATAGCGCTGGATTCCAGAGCAAAAAGAGAAAACAGAATCCTTTGCCCGAAGAAACAGGAATCGGGAACACCGAGTGTTAATATAAATAAGTTAATAATCGGTCTGGTCGTTCTGGCCCTTATCGGAGCTGCAGTGCTGGTATATTTCGCACTTTCCAGGTAACACCGTTTAGAGCTGGTTACCGGTACCTTCCCGCCTGTTCGGCTCTCTCCAGATATTACCGTCCCATGTCTTCAGGTACACAGCTTCGGCATCCCTTTTAACAATTGTCTCCGGGTTCATCGGCACCTTGCCGTAAGGGGTATCCAGAAGGTAAACCGGGACGGCCATTCCCGATGTATAACCTCTCAACGAGCGGATAATTTCTATCCCTTTTTCCACCGGACATATAAAATGAGACGTACCTTTCAGCGTCTGCGCCTGGTAGATATAGTAAGGACGCACCCTGAACTTCAACAGCCCCTGGACGAGTTTTTTCATTATTTCGGGGTCGTCATTAATCCCGCGGAGCAATACCGACTGATTTCCCAGCGGCATCCCGGCATTTGCCAGCCTTTCGCAGGCTATCCGGGCTTCTTCCGTGAGTTCTTCAGGGTGATTGAACTGGGTATTGAACCACAGGGGGTGATACTTCTTTAATATCCTGCAGAGTCTTTCCGTAATCCGCTGAGGCATCGTGCAGGGGGTCCTCGAGCCTATCCTGATTATTTCAACGTGAGGAATTTCCCGGAGACGTCCCACGATTTCTTCTATAACCTCGTCCGGGTGCATCAGGGGGTCGCCTCCCGTGATTAAAATGTCCCTGATTTCAGGTGTCCTGCTTATATATTCCAGAGCGGCATCACGGGCTTCGTCGGAGAAATCGAACTGCTCGTGTCCCACCATTCGTTTGCGCAGGCAGTGGCGGCACAGCACCGGACATTTGTTGGAGACCGTCCAGGCAATCCTGTCCGGGTATACCTTTATAACGTTCGGCGCCGGATTGTGTTTTTCCTCCTCGAGCGGGTCCATTACTCCTTCATCATCATAAAGCTCCCGCTCCTGGGGTACGGACTGCATCCTTATCGGGCAAACGGGATTATTCCTGTCCATCAGACCGGCATAATACGGAGTGATGTGCCAGCTGAACTCCGATTCGGTAAGCTCTATCCCCTTCTCATCGCTGCTGTCCAGGCTGATAAATTCTTTCAGGCCTTCCGTGGAATCGATAGTATTATCAACCTGCCATTTCCAGCTATCGGTCTTGTTTTTCATTTCTATTCATCCTTTAAGATTTTCCCGCGCCGTAAAAGAGCATTATTGATGAGTGTCTCTATTACCTTTCCGGCACTTATTCCGCCCGCTTCCGCCTGCTGTATGAATACGCTGTAAAACGGAGAAAGACCCGGCAGCGGATTTATTTCTATCAGGTACGGGACTCCGTCCTCCCCCTGCCTGAAGTCTACCCTGGCAAAATCGCGACATCCCAGCAGCTTGAACAGACGGCGGGAATAGTCCTGCATCTGCGCGGCAAGTCCTTCCGGAATATCGGCCGGACAGACTATTTCTTTTCGGTGAAGACTCTTCATTTCGTATGAATAAAAGTCTTCAGGTTTGCCCTCTCCTATAACGACCTCCGCAACAGGAAGCGACTCAAGAGAGCCTGTTTCAATCAGCCCGCAGGTAAACTCACGCCCGGGAATAAATTTCTCTACCAGTACATCATCCCGGCAGGACGATAAAATCCACTCCGCCTCGTCACGGAGAGCTGTAAACGATTCCACCCTGGCCGTCTGCCTTATTCCCTGGCTGGAACCGCCGGTAACCGGCTTAAGAAAAAGCGGGTAGCCGATTGCTTCTATTTCGGAACGTTTGGAATTAAGCTCTTCGGACCGCCCGATGCTGATAAACGGCGGAGTAGGAATATCCTCCCGGACCGCTACTACCTTGGTAAGATATTTGTCCAGTGACAGGCCGAGTCCCACCGCATCAGTCCCTGTATACGGTATTCCCAGGGCTTCCGCGACAGCCGGGACGAACGATTCCCGGTTCCTTCCGCCGGCTGCTTCCGTAATATTGAAAATAACATCCACTTTCTCGCTGAGAAGTCCTGTCACTGTTTCGCTACCCCACGGCAGCCTGACCGTTTCTCCCAGCTGGCTCAGACACTCATACATCCAGTCGATGGTCCGGGCGTCTTCGTATTCGCTGGCAACGGAATCGGCACCCGTACTTTCTTTTTCCACCGGGCTATCATATATGAAGCCGATTTTTATTCTCTTTTCCGATGAGGTCATCTATTTTCCTCTGTGATATCTTTTCAGGTTGAAAACGATTATATAGGTAAAAGCGGAGTAATTCAAAAAAAACAGGGAAAGGGTAACGGTAATCGGTTGGAGCAGGTGTTTATTCCACAGCCCCGCAGATTACGAGCCGGGCAATCTCTTCCTCGGAATAGCCCAGGATTTCCTTTAAAATGTATTCATTATGTTCGGCGAGCAGAGGAGCACGCCGGACTTCGCAGTCGATTTTCGAGAGTTTAAAAGGATGCGCGGTGGGATGGTGTACTCCCATCCGAGGATGGTCTACCTCGCGGAAGAAACGGCGGTGCTCTAACTGCGGGTCGTGCTCGAGCTGGTCATCACCGGTAAGCAGGACTCCGGCAGCGACTCCCGCTGCCTGCATTAGACTCATCACATTCTCAGCCGTCTTGTCCGCCGTCCATTCGTTTATCAGTACATCCAGCTCGTCCTCGTTTTCCTTCCTCGAAAGAAAGGTGCTGAATTTCGGGTCTTTTGTCCACGCCGGATTGCCGATTACCCTGCAGAAATTCTCCAACTCCTCGTCGGTGGATACGGAAATAGCGCACCACCTGTCATCGCTCAAACAGCGGTAATAACCCTGCAGTCCGGATACCGGCTGCGCCGCTTCTGCCGGCGGTCTTTCCACGGTTATCTCCGCCGGTCTCATAAGAGTCTTTATCTCTTCCACGGTACGGCTTATCGTCCAGCTTTCAATCATATCGTGCAGTTCGGTCCAGTTTCTTCTCCTTGTGTCCGGGGCGCTGAATTTCGGGTCGTCCGCCCATTCCGGGTGTTCCGTGATTTCACAGAATTTCAGCCAGTCATCATCCGTAATTATGACTATAGAACACCGTCTCTCTCTATCCAGACAGCGGTAGGCATTGTGAGGAACGGCATTATCCGAGCGGTTGCCTGTTCTGCCGGCGATTCTCCCGTTGACCGTATAGTCCAGCACCAGGGGCGATATGAACTGCACCGCATTTTCATACTGCGACATATCTATATACATCCCTTTCCCCGTGCGGCGGCGGTAAAGGAGCGCCGCGAGAAGGGCGCTGACATTGTAGTTGGGCGCCACGAAATCGGTATAAACACCGAGTTCCGGCGGTTCGCGGTCGGGCCAGCCCGATATATTATTGAACCCGGATAGTCCTGAAAGCTGGAATCCCCAGCCGGGATGCCTGTAAAAAGGTCCGGTCTGTCCCTGCATACAGGTACTCAGCATTATGATATCCGGTTTTATCTTTTTCAGGACTTCGTAGCCCAGCCC
>CAZIYN010000039.1:0-11601 GCA_964543495.1 uncultured Dehalococcoidales bacterium
CTTATCGCTGGCGCTGGCATTCAACCCGGTCGGAGCTGCCGGCGCCACATCTGTGGGTATGGCATTAGCCTCGCCGGAGTAACCGCTCTCGTTGGTGGCTACATCGACAGCTGTAATGACATAGTAGTAGGTTGTGCCATTCGTCAATCCGGTATCGGTGAAGTTGCTTGTAGAAAGCAGGCTGCCGTTGACCTTGCTGTAACCGGAACCGGAAGTCAGGCTGCGGTAGACGTTATAACCGTCAAGGTCGCTCTCGCTGTTATCGTTCCAGTCAAGTGCTACCTGCTCTTCACCGGCGGTGGCATTCAGCCCGGTAGGTGCTGCCGGGGCGACATCTGTCGGAGTAGCGCTGTCTTCGGAAGAGTAACTGCTTTCATTGGACCCGAAGTCGACTGCCGTTACCACATAGTAGTAAGTAGTGTTATTGGTCAGCCCGGTATCGGTATAATTACTGGTCTCCACCAGGCTGCCGTTAATCTTCGAGTAACCTGAACCGGAGGTTAGACTTCGATAGACGTTATAACCGTCAAGGTCATCTTCTGTATTGTCGTCCCAGTCCAGAGATACCTGTTCTTCACCGGCGATAGCATCCAGATTCGTCGGTGTCAGCGGTGGAAGGCTGTCCGTGGTGATGACCACATCATCTATCCAGATTGCGTCGGTACCGTTCGTCATCGCCGAGTTATTGAACCTTAACTTAAAGTTGTAGATGAAGTACTGTGAGTCGCTTAACGTTTCGTTGAACTCACACCAGGAATCGGTACTGAACGTGGAATAAGCCGTGATGTCAAACCAGGTGTTCCAATCGGTACCGTTGTATGTTTCGAGAAGACAGTCCGAGCCGGTAGTGTTGGGATTGAACCAGAAGTTCACGACGATGCCGGTCGATTCCGAGGCATCGAGGTCGTCCGATGTGAGGTAACCAGCTTCGGTCTCTCTGCCCCTGGCGGCGTAGCTACCCGTGCGTACCCTGTTGCCGTTCTGCTTCCAGACAGTCGTCCCGTTTTCATCCCAGTTGTCGTCCCAGGCCGTGCCGCTGGCTTCGAAGCTGTCAATGATGGTAAGCAGGCCGTAAGGTGTGGCGCTTTCCTCGCTCGAATAGCTGCTGCTGTTATTCTTGATATCGACCGCCGTTACCACATAGTAGTAGGTAGTAGCCGGAGTCAGGTCGGTATCGGTATAATCACTGGTCTCCAGAAGAACACTGTTCAGTTTGGTATAACCGGAGCCCGAAGTCAGGCTGCGGTAGACGTTATACCCGTCGAAGTCTTCTTCGGTGTTATCATTCCAGTCGAGTGTTGCCTGCTTGTAGCCGTCGGTAGCTACCAGTCCGGTGGGTACTGCCGGAGGCGGGTCGGTAGGTACGGCGCTGTCTTCGGTCGAGTAACTGCTCTCGTGGGCGGCAAGGTCTACAGCCGTAACCACATAGTAATAGGTGGTGCCGCCGGTGAGTCCTGTGTCCGTATAATTGCTGGTTGATAGCAGACTGCCGTTTATCTTTGAGTAGCCGGAGCCCGAAGTCAGGCTGCGGTAGATATTATACCCGTCGAGGTCTTCTTCGGTATTATCATTCCAGTCGAGGCTTACCTGCTTGTAGCCTGCGGTGGCGTCCAGTCCGGTGGGTGCCGAAGGTGCCGGGTCTGTAGGAGTTACGTCATCTTCACCGGAATAACCGCTCTCTCCGCCTATTTCATCGACGGCTGTCACCACGTAGTAATAGGTGGTGCCGCCGGTGAGACCGGTATCCGTGAAATTGCTGGTCGTAACCAGGCTGCCGTTAATCTTGCTGTAACCTGAACCCGAAGTCAGGCTGCGGTAAACATTATAACCGTCGAGGTCGCTTTCGCTGTTATCATTCCAGTCGAGACTTGCCTGCTTGTCACCCGGCGTGGCCACCAGCCCGGTGGGAGCCGAAGGCGGTGAATCGGTCGGAACGGCGCTGTCTTCATTCGAGTAGCCACTTTCGTTGTCAATAAGGTCTACAGCCGTTACCACATAATAATAGGTGGTATTACCGGAAAGCCCCGTATCGGTGTAGTCGCTGGTCTCCACGATAGGACCGTTAACCTTTGAGTAACCTGAACCCGAGGTCAGGCTGCGGTAGACGTTATAGCCGTCGATATCGCCTTCACTGTTGTCATTCCAGTCGAGGACTGCCTGCTTCTCACCCGCAGTGGCGGAAAGCCCTGTCGGCGCTGAAGGTGCCGGGTCCGGAGTGGCGCTGACTTCACTGGTGGAACTGCTTTCACTGCTTGTTATATCGACTGCCGTGACGATGTAATAATAGGTGGTGTTATTGGTAACGGCGTTATCCGTGTAATTACTCGTCTCTACAAGGCTGCCGTTAATCTTCGAGTAACCCGAACCCGAGGTCAGGCTGCGGTAAACATTATAGCCATCGAGGTCGCTTTCGCTGTTATCATCCCAGTCGAGTTCCACCTCACTGTCATGCGGGGTAGCGACCAGTCCGGTAGGAGCCGCCGGCGGTGGGTCCGTGGGGACGGCACTGTCTTCATTGGAGTAGCCGCTCTCATTAGCGCCCAGGTCGACGGACGTTACAACGTAGTAGTAGGTTGTCATGCTTTCCAGCCCGGTATCGGTGAAATTACTCGTTGAAACCGGGCTGCCGTTTACCTTCGAATAACCGGAGCCGGAGGTCAGGCTGCGGTAGATATTATATCCGTTGAGGTCGCTTTCGCTGTTATCATTCCAGTCGAGTTCCACTTCGAGGTCGCCCGGAGTAGCGCCCAGCCCCGTGGGAGCCGACGGGGGAGAATCATTCGGTACGGCGCTCTCTTCTGCGGAATAGCTGCTCTCATTACTCACTAAATCGACTGCCGTAACGACGTAGTAGTATGTGTTACTTCCGGAGAGTCCGGTATCGGTGTAATTGCTGGTAGAGAGCAGGCTTTCGTTAATTTTCGAATAACCGGAACCTGAAGTCAGGCTGCGGTATATGTTATAGCCGTCGATATCATCTTCGGAATTGTCATTCCAGTCCAGGATTAGCTGGTTTTCTCCCGGGGTGGAGTCCAGTCCGGAAGGTGCCGCCGGAGCCAGGTCCGTAGGAGTGCCATCATCCTGCGCCGAGTATGTGCTTTCGTGAGCGGCTAAATCCACTGCGGTTACAACGTAGTAGTAGGTGGTGCCGCCGGTGAGACCTGTATCGGTGTAATTACTGGTCCCTACCAGGCTGCCGTTAATCTTGCTGTAACCCGAACCCGAGGTCAGGCTGCGGTAAACATTATAGCCATCGAGGTCACTTTCGCCGTTATCACTCCAGTCCAGGGTTACCAGCCTGTCACCCGGGGTGGCGGACAGGCCCGCAGGGGCTGCCGGTGCCGGGTCTGTGGGGGTAACGTCATCTTCGGAAGAGTAACTGCTTTCATTGGAACCCAGGTCCACGGCTGTTACCACATAGTAATAGGTGGTACCGCCCACGAGTCCGGTGTCCGAATAATTGCTTGTTGAAACGAGGCTGCCGTTGACCTTGCTGTATCCAGAGCCGGAGGTCAGGCTGCGGTAGACGTTATAACCGTCGAAGTCGTCTTCCGTGTTATCGCTCCAGTCCAGTGTTGCCTGCTTATCGCCCGGTGTGGCGACAAGTCCGGCTGGCGCGGCTGGCGGCAGGTCTACCGGAGTGGCATCTTCTTCGGTAGAATAACTGCTTTCGAAGGTGGCGAGGTCGACTGCGGTGACAACGTAATAGTAGGTCGTGCCGTTTGTGAGACCCGTGTCGGTGAAATTGCTCGTTGAGACGAGGCTTCCGTTAATCTTGCTGTATCCGGAACCTGAAGTCAGGCTGCGGTAAACGTTATAGCCGTCGATATCGCTTTCACTGTTATCATCCCAGTCCAATGATATTTCTTTTTCACCCGGTGTGGCGACCAGTCCCGTGGGGGCTGCCGGAGGCAGGTCGGTCGGGGTAGCATTGTCTTCGTTGGAATAGCCGCTCTCGTTGCTGCCCATGTCGACTGCGGTTACCACATAATAATAGGTAGTATTATTCGTTAGTCCGGTATCGAGATAGTTGCTTGTTTCCACCAGGCTGCCGTTAATCATGCTGTAGCCTGAGCCTGAGGTCAGGCTGCGGTAGACATTATATCCGTCGAGATCGCTCTCGCTGTTATCATTCCAGTCGAGGGTGACCTGTTCCTCACCCAGCGTGGCGTCCAAGCCTGTAGGTGCCGCCGGCGGTATGCTGTCCGTAACAATGAGGACATCGTCTATCCATACAGCATCATCGCTGTTTGTCATACCCGAGTTGTTAAATCTGATTCTGAAGCCGGCAATGAAATACTGGGAGTCGTTTATTACCTCGCTGTACTCACACCAGGTATTATTGGAATAAGTCGGGTAAGATGTCAGGTCGTACTGGGTGTTCCAGTCGCTTCCGTTATAGGTCTGGAAAAGTATATCACCGGCTTCAACGCTGCTGGGGCGGAACCAGAAATTGATGGTGATATTCGTGGACGAAACCGTGTAAAAATCATCGGAGGTCAGGTAACCGGCTTCTGTTTCTCTGCCCCTCGTAGAATAAGTGCCGGTGTGTTGGCGAGCGCTGTTCTGCTGCCATACCGTGGTCCCGTTTTCATCCCAGTTATCATCCCATGCCGAGCCGGTGGCTTCGAATCCGTCATTAAGCGTAGTTATACCCCATCCGAAACTCAGGGAATCGTCCGAGCTCTGTTCGTTATCCACAAAAAGGCTCTCGGTAACCCCGGCGTAGGTCGCCAGAGAGGTTACCGTGATAATAGCCAGTGCCAGTATCAACCACTTCCTGATATTCATCCGCTTGACAACTCACCTGTTTTTTTACCGGTACCGTTACTGATGACTACATAAACGCTTCTGATATAGACAGCAATAACAATCGCCGTTGGTACAGCCAGCCCGATGATATAGCCGTAGGGGGTCTTGAGAAACTCTGTAATATAGCCGAGATACGGGACATGCAGGCAAATTTTACCCAGCAGGTCGCCGGCGGGGACTATAAAGGGATCGGGATACTCGTTGGCATCGCCCTTGGTCTCAAAATAAAGAGGTGAATTATGTTTGACATCTATAACACGGTGGGTAACCGCGGTATCGGAAGTCCCTTTCAGATAGAAGGTGATGATATCTCCGGGAGTAATGGACCCCGGTTCTACGGGGCGGGCTACCACCAGCGAGCCGACTTTCAGTTCAGGCTCCATGCTGCCTGAAATGACGGCATCCACCCGCCAGCCGAAGTGCGGTGCTATATAAGTACCGACTGCCGCTACCATGAGCAGTACCAGTAATATCAGTCCCGAATAGCATGCTGCTTTCTTCATATCAAATTACTCACTGATTCAGGGTAAAAGTCATCGTTATAGTGATGCCATCGGCCTGGAAGTCGGTGGATACTCCTGTCCTTGCCTGGATGGCGATTTCAAAAGCTTTACTTGCTTGAGTGGCGATACCGCTCTGTCCGCTTAAATCTGCGTCCTTCAGGTCCTGGATGTCCCTGTAGCCGTTGGTATTGTTATCGGAAACACTGCCGAGTAAACTGGCACCGTCATACTTGAGGGTCTTTAGCTCGATTGTCGCCGCCGTGTCATCGGCATTTATGTTCGTCGGATTGACTCCGGCGTCGTTTTCGGAGTATGTGAAAGACAGGTCCAGGCTCGAGCCGTCTATAGAGCCACTATTTTTCAGTATTATTGTCTCAGGACCGACAGTATCACCCGGTTCCATATTCGAAGCCAGGAGGGTCTGGCTGACCCCATCAACATCGTTTGTTTTGAGGTCTAGTGTACCTGCTGCCAGAACATTACCGGATGATGTTTCTATATCGTTAAAATAAGCCCAGGTACCGATACCGGATATACCGGTAAGAAGCATTAAAGCAATTGATAGTCCCAGTACTTTTTTCATCTTTCGGCTGTTATTCCTGCTGTCCTTGTACCCGTCTCCGAGTACGATTGAGTAAAAAAATATAATGAAGCGTTTCTGTAGCTGAGACCAGTGTATATGCAGTCTGTTACAAAGAAATAAATCCAGATGAGCAAACGTTACAAAAGGGTTATGGGCTTATTACAAAACGGTTAGGGGCATATTACAATATGGTTAAGGTTTTACGTTTAATATGTTATAATTGTTGATGATTATGTAAAAACGGCAAAAGATTGTGCCGGATTTTACCGGATTTCAGGAAACTGCCAGAGATAAATATATGACAATACGAAAGAAATCGATACTTGCTATTGCTATCACATATCTCGGTCTCGTTGTGGTCCTTTTTATTGCTGCGCGGTTTATCCTGCTTGAAAATCTCAAGGAAGTCGAAGAAGACTCCACGCAAAAATATATCGAGCGGGCTCAAAATGCTCTGGATTATGTGATATCCGACCTGGAAACAACCACAACCGACTGGTCATCCTGGGATGATACTTATGCTTTTATTATGGATGGCAATGAAGAGTATATAGAGACCAATCTCGTCAATGCAACCTTCGCCGGACTTAATGTTAACCTGATGCTTTTTATCGATATGGATGGCCGGATTGTATTTGAAAAGGCTTATGATGTTCAAAATGAGACTGAAGTACAGGTACCACAAAGATTACAGACGCATCTTTCCATAGACAGTCCCCTCGTAATCGGTAACGACTTGGATGAAGGGACATCGGGGATTCTGCTTACCTCCGGTAATTATCCGTTGATTATCGTGTCGCAGCCTGCTCTCACCAGTGAAGACGTGGGACCGGCCAGGGGTACCGTTATTTTCGGTCGTTATCTGGAATCCACGGAAATCGAGCGTCTGGCTGAGCTGACCTCTTCCTCTCTCTCTGTTTACCGTACGGATGAAATGGACCTGCCTTCCGATGTTAAAGAGGTGTATTCTTCTCTGCTAACTGAGAATCCTGTCCAGACCAGACCTCTTGATAGCGAGCATATTGCGGGGTATGCTTCAATCCGGGATATATACGGTAATCCCGGTATTATTCTGAAGGTGGATGTTATCAGGGATATATACCGTGAAGGCCAGGTTGGTATAGCCTATCTCGTACTGGTGATAGCGATAGTAGCCGTTGTATTTGCCGTATATTCCATTGTGTTTGCGGATAAAGCGGCATTGACCCGGCTCAAACAACTCGCCAATAAAGTCGAGGATATCAGCACGCGTGGTAATATCACGGAGAGGATATCGTTCACAGGGAATGATGAGTTATCGAGTCTGGCAGGTAATATTAACGAAATGCTGGCAGTGCTTCAGGAACTCTATGATAATGAAAAAGAGCTGAGACAGGAACTGGAGAAAGAGATTGAAAGGCGGACAGTATTTACAAATGCTCTGGTCCACGAGCTGAAAACGCCGCTTACTCCGGTTATATCTTCGAGCGATATGCTTACGTCAGAGCTCAAAGATGAGACCCACCTGAGTATGGCGAATAATATTTACAAAGGCGCTCTCCGTTTGAATAGTCGAATCGATGAAATGCTGGACCTCGCCAAAGGAGAAATGGGCAGACTGGAATTATCCTTCTCTCCCGTAGAGCCGGTACCGCTGCTGAAGAATCTGCTGGACGAAATGACTCCGACGGCTTCTATTAAAAAGCAGTCTCTGGAGTCGGAGCTGCCGAAGTCTCTGTCACCGGTCCGGGGTGATGAAGACCGCCTTCGACAGGTGGTTACCAACCTGCTTGATAATGCTTTAAAAATGACTCCCGAGGGAGGGAAAATCACGGTCAGAGCAAAAGAGGACGAAAGCTCCCTTATAGTCGAAGTAGAGGACACAGGCCCCGGTATTCCCGAAGAGGACAGGGACAAGCTGTTTCAGCTCTATTACAGGAGTGAAAAAGACAGGCAGCGCTTTAGCGGACTCGGACTGGGGCTTGCTCTGTGTAAATTACTTGTCGGGCTTCACGGAGGGAAAATATGGGTGGAGAGTAGTCTGGGTGAAGGCTCAACCTTTAAATTTTCGGTACCGTTAGTAACCGTTTAATCCGGGAGGAAAAAATGAAGGTATTAGTTATAGAAGATGACAATGACATTATCGATACCATTAACCTTGCATTCAGGGTAGGCTGGCCGGAAGTCGCACTCGTTTCCTCTACCGACGGGGAAAAAGGAGTAGAAATGGTTAAAACCGAGTCACCGGATATCGTCATCCTTGACCTCGGGCTCCCTGATATTAATGGTTACGAAGTCCTGTGCCAGGTGCGTGAGTTTTCCGATGTCCCGATTGTTATCCTTACGGTAATAACCGAAGAGAATGATGTGATAAAGTGTCTGGAAGCCGGCGCTGACGGTTATATTACCAAGCCTTTCAGGAAAATGGAACTACTGGCGAGAATAAGGACTATTCTCCGAAGGCAGAACCCTGCCGATATGGAATCACCGCTGACCTGCGGTCCGTTACGCTATGACCCTTCGATGCACCAGTTCTATTACGATGAAAAAGAACTTAACCTGACCATTACCGAGGCTGATATCCTCTATCAGCTGATGAAACAACCGGGCAGGGTAGTAGACCATTCTTCTATGGCAAAAGCGGTCTGGGGAAACGACTATCCCGGGGCTGCCAATACTATCAAGGTCCATATCCGTCATTTGAGAGAAAAACTGGAGGAAGACCCCGGTAACCCTCGGATTATAATGACCAGGTCCGGTATAGGGTATTCCCTGGCTGTACCCGGGTAGTCGACGCAAGGCCGGTTATGAATATCCGTTTACCGTGACCGCACCCGCATCAAGTGCTAGTGATGCCACCACCAGTGCCAGGAACGCCACCAGTGTCCGTCAGGGCTCAGCATGGCGTTAGCGCGCAGGATGGAGTTCAGAGTCTCCGCCTGAAGGTCGTACTGAGGTACGATAACGGAGCCGGTAGGCCAGCTGTAAAGCCATCCTTCATACCAGTTGTTGGTGATATGGACGAAGACCTCGTTATAGTATGAACCTGAATAGGTAAGAGTGCCGCTTGCCTGGAAGGTTATTTCGAATATTTCACCGGGGCTGAGCAGGAGGTAGGGATTATAATCGGCCCACTCGTAACCTTCGCATACTCCTCCCTCATCGAAGACGGGGTCGTTTTCACCCGGATAGTTGCTGAAGTCCCACATCAGACTCCACCTGTATTCCCAGTAAGGCCAGTCGTATTCCCAGTCTTCCGTGAGGAAATCATTACCCAGGTTTGTGTCCGGCATACAGACGGGGATATCACTTTCGGCGGTGAAGTCGCGGAACTCGACGTTATCGAAATAAAAGTAGTCCTGATTACTGGAAAGGTCTTCGACGTCGAAAGCCACATAGAAAGAAGTCGGCGTGCCGTAGCTTGACAGGTCGAAGGAGTAAGAATGGTACTGGCCGTCATCGTCACCGTCTTCGAAGGTCTGGACTATATCCCAGAACCCGCCGCCGTTATCGACAATCTCAACGTTATCCGCCCAGAAATAATCGTGGTCGCTGCTCACATTGGTTTCGAAACGGATGTAAAAGGAAGACGGTGAGCCGTAGCCTGAAAGGTCATATGTGTAGGGATGGTACTGGTTGTCGGAGTCATTATCATCGAAAGTCTCAAGGGTGTCCCAGTCCGCTCCGTTGGTGGATACCTGGATGTAGACCTCGTCCCCGCTTTCAATGCTGTTTAATTTCGCATAAAACTGAAGATTGGCATCGGAGAAACCGGTCAGGTCGGCTTCTCTCTGGGCAGTCCCGTCTCCGGCATATCCGCCGCGAAGCCTGAGGTGGTAGCTACCGTCATACGGCGAATCATAGGTCGATACCGAGTAGTCACCTGAAAAGTTCCAGTTTCCGCTCCAGTTACCCGAGCCGCCGGAGCCATCTCCGCTTTCGAAGCCGTCGGTGGCGATATCCGTATATACCGGCGGATTTGTTGATACCATGACATTGACCTCATCTCCGGTTTCGAAGGAGCTTGCCTTCGCCCAGAACCTTAGCTCAACGGAGGAATATCCGGAAAGGTCGACTTCTCTCTGGGCATAACCGGGTCCCGGATTTTCATTATCGTCTCCGCGCAGCATCATATGGTAGGTGCCCTGGTGGGGGTCGCCGCTGTTAGTGACCGTATAGTCACCGGAAGCGGCCCAGTCATCCGACCAGTTGCCGGTCCCGCCTGTTAAATCGCCGCTTTCCAGGCCATCGAAAGCAATGCTGGCTGGTCTGATGATGCGGCCGGAGGCGGAGTCATCCACATAGATGAAGCCTTCTTCAGGTTCGGTGTAACCGGTTGCAGGGAGCCAGTCTTCCACTTCGTATATCGTTATGTCAACATTATCGACATTTTCTATCGTGATGGTATATGTAACCGTCGTTTCCTCGTAAGGATAAACGATTTCCGGGTCGGAGGTCTTATCGACCAGTATCAGACCGTCGTTGCACCGCGACTCCACCGGGTCACCGACGACAATCTTGGCTGTGGTACCGCTGATAATCGCCCCTTCGTCGCCCCAGCTTTCGGAAGAGGCCCAGATTTTATTGCAGTAACTTCCCTCAACGAGGGCTGCCTGCGCCCGGAAACTCATCGTCCTGACTTCACCGTAATCGAAGTCCTGGTCATCGTATCCCGCATCTTCGAAGTCCCACTCCAGCCACTGATATCTGGTTTCGTCATCCGAGCCTGCGGTACTAATCGTAGTCGGATCGAACGGAGGTACGGCCCACTCTCCTGTTGACAGTCCGTCATAATCATTGAATTCGATATCATCGATATTAATCAGGTCCGAGTTATGATTGCCATCCATTTCGAAAGCCACGTATAAAGAAGCCGGCCTGCCATAGGCGGACAGGTTATACCTGTATTCATGATACTGGCTGTCCGATTCGTCATCGCTTAATGTATCCAGCGTACTCCAGTCTACTCCGTTCGTTGATACCTTTATGTAGATAAAATTATCGCTCTCGACGTTATCGACCCGGGCATAGAAACTGAGATAGGGCCCGTTTCCGGAAGTATTACTCAGATCGACCTCTCTCTGGGCATAGCCGTCACTGGAATCACCTGCACCGCGGATTCTGATACTGTAAGAGCCCTGACGCGGGTTCCAGGTGCTTATGGATGCGTCACCCGTTAATGACCAGCTTCCGCTCCAGTTGCCGGTCCCGCCGGATATTCCCCCCGACTCAAGTCCGTCATAAGCGAAGCTGTTATATTCGATTACATCCCATTCCGTGGAACCGTATATGTATTGCATATAGTCGCCGCTTTCGGCTCCACGCTCCGGCAAGTCGTCCACAATCCTGTCCAGACCTGATTGCGGCCAGTTGCTTTCGCTGCAGCCGTCTGGGTCCAGGCACTCGAAGGTCACATAATAAGTATATTCGGTAAGAACGTCGGGTTCGGCGGCGGAGGCTTCCTGGGTGTTGAGAAACTTGATGTCATCAAGAAAGAACTGGTCGGAGGAATGGTTACCGTCCAGCTCGAAAGCTACGTAGAAGGTCGATGGTGTGCCGTAGCTGCTCAGGTCGTACTGGTACGAACGGTATATATTGTCAGATTCATCATCGCTGAACGTATCCAGAATATCCCAGTCGGTACCGTTTAATGAGACCATAACGTCTATTGAGTTATCGGCTTCAACATCGTCCAGCTTTGCCCAGAAGTACAGGTAGGGTCCG
>CAZIYN010000040.1:0-275 GCA_964543495.1 uncultured Dehalococcoidales bacterium
GTTCTGGTTACAAAAAAAGGGGAGCAAGTCGCTCCCCTTTTTTATATCTTTTTTCTCCAGTTAAGTCGTTACATATGAAGGAAGTATTACACCCTGCTTGATGAGATTATCCTGTAGTTCCTGATAGTTAACCTGCCTCACATCAATACCTTTCTTCACGGAAATAGCGGCAGCCGTTCCCGACGCCTGCCCCATAGCGATACAGTGCGGGATAAGGTTAATAGCGTTATTCGCTACCATATCGGAGGAGAAGCTGCGTCCGGCTACAAGAAGAC
>CAZIYN010000040.1:285-11562 GCA_964543495.1 uncultured Dehalococcoidales bacterium
GTGCCAGAGGGGTGCCTTCGGAAGGACCCATACGCGGTATGATGGCAATCGTGTCATCGTAGGTCTTTTCATCCTTTATATCATCGGCAGTTATTATATACTCGCCGACAAGCCGCCTGCTTCCGCGGGTACCGGTTTGAGGAGCGGTATCCAGAATGAAACTCTTTTCGAAAGTAGGAACATTCTTTTTCAAGAATTCATGACCGCGCCGCATCATCTTCCGCATCTCTACTTCCAGTGTCGTCAGATCATCGACATTCAGGAGGTCGAGGTCCGGAATCCAGTTGTTAAACCAGAGCACATCGTTATAGGGTGTCGGTAACGGGAGCAGTCGAGTCCCCGCCACTTCTGCCATCTCTTTCATCAGCTCTGCCCATTTGTCCGGATTAGCTTCTCTGAAATCGCATAGTTTCTGGTAATCACAATTACCGAGACGGAAAACAAGAGCTAATGCCGAGCTTCTCAGTTTCGGGTCGAGTTGCCCGTCATACTCCGCTCCGGCTGTCGGAAGAAGGTCTCCGTCTCCGGTGCCATCGATTACAACTTTCCCCATTACAGCCTGTCTTCCCGACTTACTCTCGAAAAGTACTCCATTTACACGGTTATCTTCTGCAATGGCACGAGCTCCCCAAGAATGAAGTAATAGTTTGACTCCGGCGTCCTCGACCATATCATTCAGCATACACTTGGTGAGTTCGGTATCCACCCACGCGGTGTATTCGATTTTTCCCCTGTTAACGTTGCCCATAAATCGGCGCCATTTCTTGACAAGGGCTTCATCGCTCGAACCGACCTGGTCTCTTTTCGGGACAAGGACGCCGCCCATCGGCTCCAGCCTGTCAATCCATTCATTCACCAGACCGGCTATTCGCTGGACCCCGCTGTTGTCACTCATATGGGGTATCTGGATCACAATTCCACCGGTTGCCATTCCACCCAGGTGGCCATACCTCTCCAGGAGAATTGTCTTGGCGCCGGTACGGGCTGCAGCTACTGCGGCTGAATGCCCCCCGGGTCCACCCCCGACTACCACTACATCCGCTTCATAACGTATGTCTATCTCTCTAGCTTCTTCGATTACGGTTTTCTTCTTTGCCATATTCCACGCTCCCCGTTATTTGTTTCCTTCCTTTATTAATAATTTAATGCAGATATTATCATATACGACTTCACATTACAATAGCACACTCGGATACGCGAAGTATGTGCCATCCACTTCCGTGCTGGATAAAAATTTGAGTAGTTGCATTTGTAAAACGTACCTGCATTTTGACATTAAAAGACGCTACCACTTAAAATTAACTAGTCATGCTTATCGGGTTACTGTCTGATACCCATATTCCGTTCGAACTCAAGAAGGTCCCGGAAGAGGTCATCGAAGCTTTCCGTGATGCAGACCTTATTTTACACGCCGGTGATATATATTCTCACACGGTACTGGATGACCTTGAGAAAATCGCCCCTGTACTTGCCGCCCAGGGTGATGACGACTATGATACGGGCCCCGATTCACGCGTCCAGGAAAAACATGTTCTGAACCTGGAAGGGCTTGCCGTCTGGCTTATTCATGAGGGTCCCTACAGGCCTTTAACCGAACAACGTCTGTCAATATGGTGGCAGAACAGGATATCGCCCGAGGACAAAAACTACAGAAGACCCGATGTTATCATAGCCGGACATGAACACATTGCATTTGTCGAACGTTTTAACGGTATGCTCTATGTAAACCCGGGAAGCCCTACATATCTGAATTACAGGCGCGGACTGGGCACTATAGGTCTGCTTAATATCGAGTCCGGTAAAGCTGATATTCAGCTAATTCAGCTATAAGGAAGAATTATCCCACAGGTGGTCTTGTGTGCGGCGGCGGCAGATTCTTCATTCCGATTCTAAAATAATCGCCTGTTTCTTTTCTCTTCCAGCCTACTCTCTGGTTAAGCGGGTGCTCCATCCTGATTGCACCGGGCACCGGGCAGTCTTCCACGCAGGTGCCGCAGAACCAGCATTCATCCGGATATAGCACTATAGGAGGTTCACCTTTTACCGGATTATGTACCATCACGTCCATGCGGCACTGGTCGGCGCAGATATTGCACCTGATGCATAATTCCGGGTCGATTCTCACCGATAAACACGGAGTAGTCGGATTCGGTACAAGATATGCTTTTTTATCTGCCATTTTCTTCTTCATCTCTTATTCAGGAGTCCAGCCCGGAATGTGCTTCATAGTTTTCACGATGAGTGGGTGCATACGGCGACCTTAGCCAGTAATTCGTCTCGAGTACCCCGTAACCGACTTCGCCGTTTTCCAGCTGAGTTGTAATATACATATTCCATTCCGGATTGTCCGTTTCAGGATAATCAACTCTTTTAAATCCGAGCGCCCTACTTCCGCATTTTCTTGCCAACGATGCGTGTAAAATCATTTCACTGATTGTTATCCTTGTCAGACACTCCAGATAGCGTACCAGTTCATGCGGGTTCCTGACATATATCCTGGCGGCTTCACTTTCCTTAATACTCTTCAGCCACCAGAGCCCCTTTTTCATCATTTCTTCGCTTTTATACTCTCCACAGTATATCTGCATAATGCGGGTTATCCCTGCATGAAGCTCTTTCCAGCCTACATCTCCGTCGCGCCCAATCACTTGATAAATTCTGGCCTTTTCCTCGTCAATCTGCTTTCTATCAGGAGTCGTCTGTTCTACGCTCAGTGTATATTCAGCAGCTTTCCTGCCTGCATACCTGCCTGTAGCAGCGGCCCCGGGATGTCCGCCCGTACAACCCGCAACCTGGTTCCCCGCAGCATATAGTCCGGGCAGGTTTGTTCCCAAATCCCAGTCGACAACTACTCCGCCACCCGACCATCCTCCGCCGGTGGCGCCGCTGCGCCACATCGGAGGACCCTGGCCCTCTCCCCCGACCTCACGAGGGATAATCGGTGCCTGGAGCATATCCTTATCAGGGTCGAAGCCAGACTTTGTATATGCATCATATACAGGTACGCGGGTCTTTCCTTCATTACCCACCATCAGGCCGAATATAGCCCTGCGTTCGTGTTCAGGCATAGACGGTAAATCGGCATATAGAGGAAGTACGTATTCGCCTTTCTTAATTCCTTCTATCAGTTCCGGCGAGAGTGTAGCACCCCTGAAATCACGCGTCCTTTCGGATACAGATTCCAGTTTATTACCTCTGCTGTCTACCCAGGGGATTTCTTTACCGTTGGAGTCGACTATCGTACAGGGATACCATGAATTAACCGGGCTCCCCATTCCAAAGCGAGGCCATCCGAACGCTCCCTGAACCGGGCCCCGGCTTCTTTCCATCAGGGTGAACTTGGCACCGGCTTTCCAAGCCATAGCGCTTCCGTCCCCTACGCAATTCGGATCATCTGCATGTACGGCGGAACCGGTCAACTCCGTGGAAAACACCCAGATACCTGAAAACTGGGCGGTTGTAAGAACGGTGGCTTTCGATTTAAATATATAGAATTCACCGGTCCGCATATTCACACCCAATGCCCCAATGACTTTTTCGCCGGCTTTTCCACCTTCAGTAAGAAGACTCGTTGCCATTATTCGGTCGTAGATTTCTATACCCAGCTTTCTCATTTCTTTATAGAGTATGGGCTTGATTTTCGCCCCGCCTCTTATACGTATATTATTTCTGCCCGTATAATCGTAGGCGAACATTATCTTCGTCTCTTCATCACGGAAAGGAGCTCCGGCAAATTCATCATCCACGTCTCTGAACTGGAGTCCCATTTCTTCGCAGTCGAGAAGTGCATCCCACGACTCTTTTAGCATGATGTACCTGACAATCCCGTTATTAAAATCACCCGAAGCGCCTTCTCTTTCAACACGTTCTACAAGACGGTCGGGCGTCACATTCGAACATGGATTGGTCACGGCAGCCCCCCAGTGGTCGACACCTGCCCCACCGCTTCCGCTTCTTATCGTGGCGCCTTTTTCGACTACGGCAACCTTCACACCTTTTCTGGCGGCGTTTATAGCAGCGTGGCATCCTGCAATTCCGCCGCCGAGGATGAGGACGTCTACGGAAATTTCATTTTCTTTACCGTAATCGACCGGATAAGGCCATTCGGGTAAGTTGTTATAAATGAGTTCCTGATAATCAGGCATCTATTTATCCCTCTAGCATTTTATCGACAGCCGGTTTTGCTTTTACTCTGATATCTTCCGGAATTTCCATCTTCGGGCTGAGGTTTTCCAGCGCCCACATGATGTTTTCAAGAGTTGTTATCTTCATCGTGGCGCACTTCGCCAGTTCGGACGCCGGCATTATCGTCTTTTCCGGGTTTTCTTTTCTCAGACGGTGCAGTATACCTATCTCGGCACAAATAATAAACTCTCCGGCTTCCGTGTTACGTACATAATCGACGATTCCGGAGGTGCCAAGAACGGCATCAGCCATAGCTTTTACCTGGGGTATGCACTGTAACTGTGCTACCACTTTAGCTTCCGGGTACTCATCCTTGAGCTTTTTTACATCTTCAGGTCGGATTTTAACCAGAGGCGAACAATAACCCGGCCAGAGCAGGAGCTCGCGGCCTGTTTGAGTAGCCACGAAATCTCCCAGATACTGATCGGATATATACATAAACTCTTCACCTTCCGGCATACTTTCTACAACACTCATAGCATCCGATTCAGCGTAACATATATCGGACTCGGCTTTTACCTCAGCCGGCGTGTTTATAAAGCAGACAATTTTTACACCGGGATATTTTTCTTTCTTCAGCGACAGGCGTTCCGCCGTAATCATATTCGCCAGCGTGCATCCTGCATCAAAGTCAGGAAGAATGATAGTCTTATCCGGGCAGGCAATGGCGATTGTCTCCGCCAGGCACACAACCCCGCCGACGATTATTACATCGGCACCGGACTCCGCTGCTTTTCTTGTCATTTCAAGGGCGTCCCCTACAAGGTCTGCAATATCCTGGACCTCTCCTATCTGGTAATTATGTGCCACGATGATTGCATTCTTTTCCTTCTTAAGTTTCTCTATCTTTTCTATAATCGCCGCGTTCGTATTGTCCAAAGTCTTCTTTCCTCCATTCTAATAGCCTGACTCAGGCTATTTTCGTGGCAAGGTTAAAATAGCTGGTAAAAGTATCTTGCCTGAACAGTAATACGGATTGAGTGCAGGAAGGTCCGGGGACGCATTGTAAGTATTCTTTCCGTTCAGTGTATACAATAACCAACCCTCATAATATTTGTCAATTTGAATGAATCACATTCTGTGCAGGTTTTTACAAATAATTTGCATACTTAATTAGTTTATACTATACTAATACTATCATTTTAGTATACTTTATTAATCTCTGTAAAGGATACCTGGTTTCCCGATGATTTGATTGGCAGTCATATTAGATGTTTTCAGTCGAAAGGCGGTATAATATCAGGGTAAAAACATCTAAGGAGAGGAAAGAATGGCTGAAGAAGAAAAAGTATACAAATGCCTTAATCCCGTCGGGATTGAACTACCCGTGAAGACCTTTCCCCTTGCTCCCCGTCTGGATACTATCGATGGTAAAGAAATATACCTGAGTATCACCGGAGAACCCGATATTACGATAGCTCTTGAAAAAAAGATAAAAACCGATTACCCGAATGTTAAATGGAAACTTAAGAAAACCTATACCACCGTCCCCGTCCCTTTAACCGAAGAAGAAATGAAAACAGCCGACGGCCTGATTCAAGCCGTATGCTGGTGAAGCGGGGCTGTATGGAGGCAGTTGCCTTACCTGGCCCAGCTTGAAAAAGAAGGAATACCAACAGTGCTTGTCGATCTCGAAGACCAGGATAATATGGTTCAGCAGGAATCGCTCCTTAACGGTGTACCTAAAATAAGATACATCCACGCATCGCGGACCCTGCCCGGTCCCGAGGATGTGGAACGTTTTATAGATGAGATGTTCGATGGCCTGACCCGCCCCCTTGACGATGAAGAAAAGGAAAGCGGTACCTACGGTCCGCCGCAGAACAGGATACTATTCGAGGGCACACTCGAGGAAGCCCATCACTTCTACCAGCAGACCAAATGGATTCCCCAACCCGTTGAAGCGCCCCTTTCCGTTTATACGGACGGCTTTCCCATTGTGGTCCCTACCGAAGAGCGGGTAAAAGAGATGCTTAAAGGCACCAGTCATCCACCCGATGAAGTAATCGCCTATCAGGCAGATATCGAGACAAGGGGAGTTGCCTGGTCTGCGACATTGAAGAAAGGCGACGTGGTAAGGTTCTCTCCTCTTAAACGGACAGCCACTGTAGAAAAAGTGGCTATCAATGCCGTAATGGCCGGCTGTAAACCGGAGCATCTGCCAATAATACTGGCTATGTCACAGACAGGCTGCCCTATCAGCACCACCAATTTCCCCAGCCAGATGTTATGCGTCAGCGGTCCTATCGTTAAAGAAGTCCAGATGAATACCGGATGCGGTCATCTCGGACCCGGCAGCCCGGTAAACGGACCGATTGGACGCGCTTTCCAGTTGATGGCGATCAACCTGAGCGGTGCTGTCCCCGGAGTCAACAGGATGGGCTGCCACGGAAATCCCCTCAATAACGGCGGTTTCTGTTATGCTGAGAACGTTGGCGGACTCCCGGAAGGCTGGAAGGGCCTCAATGAAGAGTTCGGGTTCGGTAAAGATGAAAGCATCATCATGTTCCAGCAGGGAGGCGGCATACAGGGTTCGCAGTTCTCTCCCGGCGGATACAGAGCGCTTCAGAAGAGCGGACATGGCGGTATAGCGAGGCGCTTCAATGTCAAGGGAATTCCCGGACCGCACAACTGGCTCGATTATATCCTTCCCGGTATCTGGGCTATACGTGAAGGAGCAATAACGATTATTATGGTCCCGGAGATGGCCCAGCACCTTAAAGACCTCGGATTCAATACAAAAGGTGATGTATACGAATATATCTGGAAGAAGAGTTACGAACCGCTGAAAGACTACAGGGTACGTTCCTGGCCCGATTATTCCAGAAACGGCTGGATGGGAAACGAGCCTATATCAGGTAAGCCATGGAAAGAGCTCCCTGATGATTATATGCTGCCTGTTGCCGGTGAAAAACCGGATTCTAATGTTGTAATCGTCGCCGGCGGTCAGGAAGAAGCATCGGTCCAGCTGGGAGGTGGTAGAGGGCAGGCTTTCAGCATTGACGCCTGGAGATAAAGCTTAATTTCTTTCTTCCATCGTAAGCTTTGTCCATGAAAACTTAATATAAGTGAATAACGTTTGAAAGAGTTTGTGCACTTTAAGGATAAATAATACAAGGAGGAAAGAAATGAGAATTGGTAGATTTATAGTCGATACCCACGTTCATTCACAGCGTCACGCAGCCGGACAAAAGCTTGAGGGTTCTACGGAATATGCCGATCTGGGTAAGTCAATTATGGATGTCGACGCCTACGATAATTCCGCACGTCTGCTTTACGACATGGAATGCTACGGCGTAGATATGTGTATTATCGAACCTGCTTTCGGCATGAGTAACGAGCTAAACGTGGAGCTTGTAAAGAAGTATCCAGATAAATTCGTAGCCAACTGCCTTGCCGGAACCAAGAGAACCCGTGATAAAGTTTCTTCCGGCGAAATGGAGTGGAGCATAGTAGCCGTCCTCGAAGAGCTCGATGAACTCCTCAAGACGGGTAACTACGTAGGAATCGGTGAGGGCATTCCTGCCGGTAAAGCGATAAGGATGAAAGGCGGTTATCCCCAGTATGCGGATGAAATCACCCTGATGCGGGAGATGTTTATGATTACCGACCTAGCCCGCTCCTACAAGGTACCGGTACGTTTCCACTGCGGCACCAATGTAGGATACGAAGGTGCATACCATTCACATCCGTGGACATTCAATCCCCTCTGGGCCCACGACCTGGCAGTCAACTTTCCCGATGTAACGGTTATTATGGAGCACGGCGGCATCGAGGGTTACTGGTGGGAACAGCTTTATGAAGGATGCATCCACGTTGCAGCGAGTCATAAAAACGCCTACCTCGAGACCGGGAGATACTGGACGGATTTGTACTATAAAGCACTTCAGGACCCGAATATAGGCGCCGAGAAAATGTTATGGGGAACCGACTGGGGAGCCAGTCTGCCGGTGCAGACCGTATGGGGCGGACGCCTGCCACAAACATATACCCAGCAAGTGCATAAAGAAGGAATAATACGTCATCAGGTAGATATCTGGGGCTGGAGTCTGAAGCAGCTTGCCAGACTGGACATCAACCAGGACGACCTGAACCTGATTCTGGGCGGTAACGCAGTCCGCGTATATAACTTAAGGACCCCCGGTAATCTCACCCGTATGTTTAAATTCGTGGATTAATACACCCGGAAAATTTGTAATTCCTGTAGTTACAATACTATAATTGTCTTTACTACCCTGTATATTATTAATAATGATATACAGGGTAAGATTATTATCTCTGGAGGGAAAAATGGCTGAGAAAGACAAGGTTTACAAATGTCTTAACCCGGTCGGGATTGAACTGCCGGTGAAGACCTTTCCTCTGGCTCCGCGTCTAGATACAATCGAAGGGAAAGAAATCTACTTCAGTATCACAGGAGAGCCCGATATTACAATTGCTCTCGAGAAGAAGCTAAAAGAAGAATACCAGCATTTAAAACTAAAAATAAAGAAAACATATGGTATTTCTCCCGTCGAATTGTCCGACGAGGAGATGAAGACCGCAGACGGTCTGATACAGGCGATATGCTGGTGAAGCGGTGCTGTATGGAGGCAGTTGCCTTACCTGGCCAGGCTTGAAAAAGCAGGAATCCCCACAGTTGTAGTCGACCTCGAAGATCAGTGGCAGATGGTTGAGCAGGAGGCTCTCGTAAACGGTGTCCCGAAGATACGTTATATGCATGCCTCTCGGACAATTCCCGGCCCTGAAGATGTGGACCGGTTTATCGACGAGATGTTCGATGCTCTGACCAGACCGCTTACCGAAGAGGAAAAAGAAAGCGGCACCTACAGCCCGCCTCAGCAGAGAATTATCTTCGAAGGGACTCTCGATGAAGCTCAGGACTTCTACCAGCAGACGAAATGGATTGGTCTACCGGTTGAAGCCCCTATTGCCGTCTATTCCGATGGCTTCCCGATTATTATCCCCACCGAGGAAAAAGTGGCGGAAATGCTTACCGGTACCAGCCACGAACCCGATGAAGTGATAACATATCAGGCCGACAGGACGGCTTTTCAGGGCGAAGCAACAAGAGATGGCGTTCTTTCTATAAGGAAGGGTGATGTCGTCCGGTTCCAGCCGTTAAAGAGAACGGCAACGGTCGAGAAAGTAGCTACTATTGCCGTTATGGCAGGATGCAAACCCGAACACCTCCCGGTAGTGCTCGCTATCGCTCAGTCGGCGACTCCTATCAGTACCACCAATTTCCCCAGCCAGATTGCTTGTGTCAGCGGACCTATCGTAAAAGAGCTCGGGTTCAATACCGGATGCGGACATCTTGGTCCCGGCAGCACCGTTAATTCACCCATCGGTCGCGCTTATCAGTTGATGGCAATCAATCTCGGCGGAGCCATTCCCGGTGTAAACCGGATGGGTTGCCAGGGAAATCCTCTGAACAACGGAGGAGTATGTTATGCCGAGAACGCCGATGGACTTCCCGAAGGCTGGAAAGGTCTGAACGAAGAATACGGTTTCAAGAAGAACGAGAATATAGTAATGGTACAGCAGGTTAACGGCGGCATACTCGGCTCCCAGTTTTCGCCCGGCGGATACAGGGCGCTCCAGAAGAGCGGACATGGCGGTATAGCGAGGCGCTTCAATGTCAAAGGAATTCCCGGACCCCACAACTGGCTCGATTACATAGTGCCCGGTCTTTACGTTGGGCGTGAAGGTGCCTGGACGGTTATTATGATACCTGAAATGGCTCAGCACCTGAAAGACCTCGGATTCAATTCAAAGGATGAAGTATACGAGTATCTCTGGAAGAAGAGCTTTGAGCCATATAAAAACTACAGGTTCCGTTCCTGGCCCGATTTCAGAAGAAACGGCTGGATGGGAGTTGAGCCGCTGTCCGGCAAACCGTGGAAAGAACTTCCTGATGATTTTATGGTACCTGCCGGAGGGGATAACCCGAAAGACTTTTGCGTAATCATCGCCGGCGGTCAGGAAGAGGCATCGGCACAGTTCGCCGGCGGTCGCGGCGAGGCTTTCAGCATTGATGCCTGGAGGTAGAGCTCGGATAAATCTAAAATATGGTAATAATTATCACATTTGTGACATGAAACTTGATTGACAATAAACTCGTTTACGTGTTAAATATAATAATAGGAGGTGAATTATGACAGAAGCTGAAGTTATTGAGAAAATCACCAAAAAGATGAACGAACTTGAGGAGAAAAGGGCAGCTAACGCCAGTGAAGTAGTCCTGAAAGCTATCGAAGCAGAGATTGCCGACCTTCAGGACAGCCTCGGCGGTGCCGCGAAACCGCAAGAGCAGCAGGTCTTCCTGGACGAATGCGCCGGTTAGTATCCTAAACCAACCGTAATTCAGCAGGCATCCACCAATAGGCGGATGCCTGTGGGAAAACCTGTTACAGCCGGACCTCTATTATTTCCTTTATCACACCTGTATTTTGCTTACAGTTTAGAGGACTGTAAGCTTTATTATATCGGCAGGTCTGGTTATTATATAACATCGTAATACCTCAACGATTATTAAGAAGGGAAAATCAATCATTGAATTCCTCCTCACGCGAATCGCATTCGCAGAATATCAGTCCTTCGGACTTTGACCTCGATGGATATCAGCCAATGTCAGTCGCCCATCAGTTAAGGGGTGCGCTTCTTTACAACATTAAAAACAATAACAGGCTACTCCCTGAAATTGATGGCAGGGAAGAGTCTAAAGCGGATGTAACCCGCACCCTGCTTTCCGGAGCGCACCCGTATCTTGTCTCCGAAGAAGGTACGGGCAAGACAAGGTTGTCCAGGTCTTTAACAAACCTGCTGCCCGGGGTACCGATTATCAAAGGCTGTCCTTACAACGACGACCCTAAATGGTCGCATGACCGGCTCTGCCCCAGATGCAGGGAAAAAGCTGACCCTGCCGCTGAATTCGGAATCGATTTCATCCCGGGCGAAAAGAGGTTCTCCCGCATCCAGGGTAATGAATATACAAACGAGGCAAAACTGCTGGGAGTGAAAGATATCCAGTCCATAGTCCAGGGCAGAAGCCTCTCCGACCCACAGGTATTTACAGGTACGGGCGTATTC
>CAZIYN010000041.1:0-11520 GCA_964543495.1 uncultured Dehalococcoidales bacterium
GCGGTTAGCTCAGTTGGTTAGAGCACTGCGTTGACATCGCAGAGGTCACTGGTTCAAATCCAGTATCGCCCACCATTCATTATTCTGAATCGGTCTATGTTTCCAATACGGGAGTATTTCTCCTGACCTCTTTATAGAGTAGAAAAGCCTGTATTAAAGCCAGCGGCAGGTTTGTATAAATTGCCTGGATCATCGTCGGCATTGACGCCAGGCAGAACAGAGTACCTAATACAAGGGCAATCTTTAAAAATTTCCTCCTGATAATAAACAGCAATCCAAGACTTACCTCGAAAACTATCAGAAGGACTACTATTAAAGTAATATTTGGAGCGGCTACTGCCATCCATGCATCGTGATACCAGGTGAGAAATGAGTTATCGACGAATCCTATATAACTTCCTGAGCCGTTAATCGTTACCAGCGAGATATTAGCAACAGCTCCAAGAAGATATACAGCCCCAAAAATATACCGCGCTATATTCATTATACAAGTCCCCTTCTCCGTTTTCGGTCATACTTAACTCTACCAAGCTACTCCTCTATATAATTACCCGTGCTGCGTCATTAATACCAGTGAGTTTTTCGGGTTCTTATTTGGATTTATGTTTGTTTTCCTTTACTAATTGTGTCTGAATAAACTTGTTCAGCGGTCGGATGTTGGTAGTGGAGATATTTTCAGGCAGGTTATCGATGCTGAACCAAGCACAGTCTATAGTCTCATCTGTTGAAGTTACTACTTCTCCGGTAAAATCCGTACAAAAATAAACTATATCTATTATCGAGACTTTATCCCGGTTCGGATAAACATGGGTCATATTTTCTCCGGAAAAAATACCGAATAATTCAAGATTAAGTGCAGTTAGTCCTGTTTCTTCGAATAGTTCTCTTTTGGCTGCCTCTTCCACTTCCTCATATAATTCAACGCATCCACCTATGTATCCATAGAAACCGTCATCTTTCCGTTTCTGTAAAAGGACTCTACCATCCTTGTAGACGATGACACTTGCTCCGCATATTAATAGCGGGTCATGACCAATTTTTTCTCGCATCATTTTGACATATTCAGACATTGTTAATGCAGTTTATCTTTATAGTGATAAAATTATGGTAGCGTTATATTATATTACCCGTTTATACATCTCGGGTGTTATACCTGGTGGATTTCTCCGGTAGCTTTGTTTTTCCAGTATCCGCGTTGCTGTAGAGGCCAGTTGAAAGTCATTGCTCCGGGACGCGGACAGTCGTTCACACAGCACCCGCAGTACCAGCACTCTTCGGGATGCAGGATAATCGGCGGTTTGCCTTTCTCAGGATGGGGTATATACACATCTATCTGGCATACCTCCACACAGTGATTGCAGCCGTTGCAGATATCCGGATTGAAAATTACCGGTTTGTTCGGTGTGGGAATATTGGGAATGGCGATTACTTTTTCTTTAGCCATGATTTCCTCCAAAATCCGTTCCTTTATATTTATCTGAATAACCTTCTATTTCCCTTTATAGACACCCGTGTAGTCTTTATTGTGGGCTTCATACTGCTGTTTCATATTGCCCCAGTAGGTTACGGGTAATTCTCCTGTTTTTACCTTATCGTTTTCCAATTTGACCGTAATGAACTTTTCCCACTCCGGCGGGTCCATTTCCGGGTAGTCTATCCGCTGGAAAGCCAGCGGCATGCTGCTGGCTTTACGCGCCAGTGAAGCATGGATTATTATTTTTGCGTAGTTCAGCAGACTCACGTCCTCAAGGGTACGCATCAGCTTATGCGGGTCGAGAGCATACAGCATGGGTACCGATTTCTCTTCAAGCCTGTTCAGGGCTTCGAGACCGGTATTGAAAAGGGACTCGGTCCTGAACTCGCTGACGTAATACTGCATCACCCGGGCAATACCGGCATGCATTTCCTTCCATTCAATCCCGTCTGTCCTTTTCGCGGGGGCAAGGGCCCGTGCTTTTTCACGTTCTACCTGCTCGCGGGATATTTTCGATTCTCCGATCTCACCGGCATAAGCCGCGGCTTTTCGTCCTGCGTAACGACCTGTTGCCGCTGCATAGCTGTGGTCTTCCGGAGAGAACGTCGTCCCTCCCGCGGCATAAAGTCCGTCCAGGCTGGTCTTCAGGTCCCAGTCGACCACCAGACCGCCACCGCGACCGGCTTCGCGCCACTGAGGTAAACTTTCACCCTCGATAAATTTATAGCTCATCAGCAGGTCTCTGCTCTCGTCATAGCCGGCAGCGTTGAAGGTATCCATAATTACTTTCGTGGTGGATTCCTCGCCCAGCATCAGCTTCCAGGTAGCCCTTCTTTCGACATCCGACATTGCCGGGAAATCACCGTAGAAAGGTAGAGTATACTTCCCGCTTAGGATTCCTTCCCTGATTTCCTGCTGGACTTTCATGGAAGGGGCCATAGCTCCGGCATCTTCCCAGCCCTGTATCGGAACCGGCAGCCTTTTACCGTTTGAATCGACAATCGGGACATTCTCGTAGCTGGCATCACCGGCTCCGGAATACCACTTATGCTTAAGACCGGTTGCAATCCGCAGGACTCCCGTCCTCTCCATCATGGTCAACTCGGCTCCGGCTTTCCATGCCATTACAGTGCCGTCACCGGTAATAGTCCGCGACATCATATTGGAATATCCGCCCAGTTCGGTATTTATCAGCCATATAGACCCGCCTCCGGCGGTTGATAGGACAGCCGCTTTCGACTTGAATATCATGAATTCACCGGTACGGTTATTAATACCGGTTGCTCCGACAACCCGGGCTCCCTGAACGCCGTTCTCAGTCAGCAGGCTAGTCATCATCACACGGTCATAAATTATAACTCCCAGACGCTCGCATTCCCTCTTAAGGGCTGGCTTGAATGTAGTGCCCCAGATACGTATTACCACGTTGTTCAGCTTGTTGTCCGGATTGCTTTTCAGGCTCAGCGGTTTGTGGTCGTCGGGGAGGTAGCTGTGACTTACGGTATAGCGTGGAGAAATCATCAGCCTGGTCTTTTCATCACGCCCCTGAGCACCGATGTATTCGCCTTCTGTATCCCTGATTTTGCCTCCTATCTGCTCCAGTTCCAGCAGAGTATCCCAGTCCTCACGGCACTGTATCTGGATACCGATGCCGTTGGAATAAGGACGGCTGGCCATATGCTCCGCCCACTCATCCGGGTCCACGTTGGATAGGGGATTGGCGGGGGCGTTGCACCAGTGGTCACAACCCGGGCCTCCGGCGCCGCTCCTTACCGTATCACCTTTTTCCACGAGTGCCACCCGCAGTCCCTGTCTGGCAGCACTGATAGCTGCCCAGCAACCGGCAATACCGCCCCCGATTACCAGGACATCGGTCTCTACTTCCTGTTCCTCATCGTAACGGACGGGATACGGCCAGTCAGGAGCATGACCTTCCTCTTTTAAATAATCATGCCAAGCAGTCATTTATTATCCTCCTTTGATAGTAATACATATGCTGGAATTCATTAATCTTCCTGGAAAATATGTCATAGTGAGAGCGGATATTTTGATATAAACCTTTCCGCGTTGGATTGGATGTTTTAGTCTATCGCCGTGCTACCGACATGTCAAGCAATATCAACGGTTTACAACTGCTACATAGAGTGATAGCCTAAAATCAGAAGATGAATACAGAAAATAAATCAACCGTCCGGGATATACTCCCGGTTACAAGAAGCAAAGAACAGGCCAAACGATATTACGATAGTATCAGTAAAATATACGATTATCTTGCCGGACGATTCGAGCGTAAATATTCCAAAACGGCACTGGAGTATTTGGCTATAAAAGAAGGTGAAATTATACTCGAAATAGGTTTTGGTACCGGGTATTGTCTGGAGAAGATAGCAGAGTCTGTCGGACAGCCAGGTAAAGTTTACGGGGTGGATATTTCATCAGGTATGCTAGATGTTGCTATAAGAAGATTTAAGGGTACTCGCCTGGAAAGCAGGGCTGAATTATATTGCGGGGATGCTGCTAAACTCCCTTATGAGGACAGTACTTTCGATGCCGCATTTGTGAGTTTCACGCTTGAACTCTTTGATACTCCTGAGATTCCCAAGTTACTTGAAGAGGTGCGGAGAGTTCTTAAGAATGACGGGAGGATTGCAGTAACAAGTTTATCGAAAGATAACGGGGAGACCGCGTTTTCAAAGCTCTATGAATGGATTCATAAAAAGTGGCCCGTATATTTCGATTGCAGACCAATCTATGTAGAGCAATCTTTGGAAGACGCCGGTTATAATATGCGGAAAAAGGAATCATTCAGTCTGTTCGGTCTTCAAGTAGAAATCGTTATAGCTTTAAAATGAGATAGTCCGGCATCTGGAAACTAACCAGCCATCAGAAAGCTATCTCTATTTTACCGTTATGTGTATTGTACAGGTCCATACAGCCTTAGTTCCGTCGTCCCACGGTTGACTGTACTCCATGCTGACTTCCGACGTGCCTGTTGAAACGGCTTCGTAAGTCCACATCTCAGTGCCTGCAGCTCCTACAATATCCCCGACTGGCTCTTCAAAATCATGGTCTTCTTCGGTAACCGAATTTCCGGTTAAAGTATATTCCCATTTGAACCCGGTTGTCGGACTGGAACACAGGTTCACCCTTACTTTATCTCCGACTTCCACCGTGAATTCTGCGCCCATGTGTTTGTATGCGCCGAACTCTTCACACGTTATATCTGCACTCTGGTCATGCGATGTCACACAGGACATCGTCAGCAATACGGTACTCAATATAAGTATCCCCAGTATAATTCTGATTTTCATCGCTGCTACCCCTTATTAACACTCTAACTGCCGGTATATTTTACATAATTATATCGACTGTCTTTTTTCCGGCTGTCCCGTCACCGTACGGATTTTCCCAGGTCCTATTACTATCGAGCATAATTCGCGTGTTCTCAAGAATTTTTTCAGGCACCACTCCGGAAACTACGTTTGCTCCGACCTCTACGGTTTCAGGTCGTTCCGTGTTATCCCTCAGCGTCACACAGGGGACACCCAGAATACAGGCTTCCTCCTGGACTCCTCCGGAATCGGTAAGTATAAGACGGGCTCGACTTTCTAGCTGCAGGAAATCAAGATAGTCCGCCGGTTCTATCAGCAACAGGCGGGGAGTTTTTAGATTGAATTCTTCGATATTTTTCTTCGAGTGAGGATGAATGGGGTACACTACCGGACAGCTGTAATTGCCTGCTATTCCATCCAGGCCTTCGAGGATGGAAGTAAACCTTTCACGGTTGTCTACGTTCCCCTGTCGATGAACGGTCACCAGGAAATACTCTCCCTGCTTCAGGTTATAGGTTTGCAGGATATTGCTCTGCTCCCGTGATATTTCACGGTTCTGGTATACGGCATCGACGATGGTGTTACCGGTTATATATATATTTTCTTCTGGTATGCCTTCTTTAAGAAGATTTGATTTAGTCTGCTCGGTGGGAGCAAACAGATAATCGGAACAGTGGTCGGCTAACACCCTGTTTATTTCCTCAGGCATAATGCGGTCGTAGCTACGCAGACCTGCCTCGACGTGTCCCACTTTAATATGAAGCTTGGCGGCTGCCAGAGCGCCGGCCAGAACCGAGTTAGTATCTCCCTCCACAAGAACGATCCCGGGATTTTCTTTTCGCAGTATCTCGTCCACGCCCGTAAGTATTTTCGATGTCTGCACCGCATGAGTACCGGAACCGGCTTCTATATTATATTTGGCTTCCGGAAGTCTTAACTGACTGAAGAAAACTTTATCAAGGTTATATGAATAATGCTGTCCGGTGTGGAGAATGAAGTAATCGGCTTCTCTTTTTTCAAGCTCCTTGATAACAGGAGCCATCTTGATTATTTCGGGACGCGTACCCAGGACTACCGCTGTTTTCAAATATCACCTCTTATAAGGTTTTTGAATACTCTGTTAGCTGATATTATGTTTTATAATTATAGCGTATAGAGCCAAAAACGGAAACATGATAAACCGCAGTTTGCAGAATCTATTCTACTTCATCCTGCCGCTGAAACTTCTTATCAGGTTGGGATTGTCCTGGAAATTCCAGTAGTAAACCCTGTAAAATTCGTCTCCCATATCGACGATTGCCGGATCGATATTGTCTTCACCTGACAGGGCAATCCCTATTTTCTCAAAATGGATACCATCTTCCGATATGAAATAGTAAATACCGGGCATGAAATCGGCTAATGTGTCCTTGGGCCCGGTGCGGAAAGCAACCGCCAGCATAAGAAACCTTTCATCCGGAAGCATAATCACGGACGGGTCTACATATCCTGTCAATACCGGCTCTTCCCTGGTGAAATTAAGTCCGTCCTCGGATATTGCACATACTATACCGTGTCCCACATCCAGCCCGTCTGAAACATAGTATAACCTTACCCTGCCATCCGGGAGCTTCACCGCATCAGGCACGGAAGCCCAGTCCCGGTCCGGCGTAGTCTGGGAATCCACCCTGATTCCTTCTTCAGTGAAATTCACTCCGTCTTCCGATATAGCGGAATATACGGTATGTATGGCTTCCCCGGGTCCACCCGGTCCGTCGGCACCCTTGTAGTACATTCTCACTCTGCCATCATCGAGTGTAACTACCGTAGGGTCACTGACGATAGCGTTCAGGTCTCCGAGCATTCCCTGCTCTATGAGACCGGTTGCTTCTTCTTCAAATGCGAGACCGTCTTCCGAAATTGCCGAACCGATACCGCCGCGACCTCCGTGATAGATACGCACCCTGCCGTCGTCCAGACGGTATGCGAACGGGACCGAGGCATCTTCATATCGGATACCGGGGTCTACAACCCAATCGATTAAAAATTTCTCTTTCTCTTCCTGAGGCGGCTCTGCAGCTTTTTCATCATCAGCAGTATCCGTTTCAGGTTCGGGTATGGTTTCAGTCACGTCTTCGGTTTCGGTTCCTTCTTCGTCCTCATTATCGGAAGCAGCAACCTTCGTTTCCTCCTCAGGAGAAGCGAATTCCTGCTCGACTTCTTCTTTTGGTTTCGTCTCCAATTTTCCGCAGCCGCTGAACAGCAGACCGACAAGTATCACGCCAGTAATTATGTATCTCATCCTATTCCTCCCGCCATTCTAATATACTGCTGGACCATATCCTTTTCAACGCCTTTTCAAGTACAGGCTGCCGTATCTGCGGCACGTCTATTATTGCCAGTTCCCTGTCTTCGAGAGCCTGCAGGAACCGGCACCTTTTCTTCAACCGGAGCACCGTCTGTTTGGGACCGCCATATACAATATAGTCGAGCTCTTTCTCCGCAGGAGAAAGATATTCTACAACCCTGGCACATACTCTGTCCACGAATTCATCAGCCTGCTTTTGTCTTCTTCTCTGGAACCGCTGCTGGGAAGAACCGCCTTTTCTTGTCCTCCCGTGAACCAGCCCGGTACCCACTTTACTGGATGCCAGCTCTTCGCCGATGCAGTAACCTACAGCATATGAACCGAGGTGTACCAGGATGATACCCGTTGTATAATCGGTGTTTAACAGTTCCAGCAGCGGTGTCGCTGTATAATCGGAGAATATTACGCTGTTTTTAATCGGGAAAGGGGGCAAAATGACGCATAACTTTGTTATTTCGGCAAAGACCACTCCGCCCGTATTGGATTTCACTATATTACCAGGCAGTTCTTCCGGGACCTGACTCATTCCGGCGTTTTCCAGCGTCTCTGTAATCCCGGACTCAGTTTGTCCCGGAGGTATATATACGGACGCAGTCGGACTATCCTCATTCTTTTCCATGTCTTTCAGAAACTGAATGAGTTTCTTCCGACTCAGGCTATATTTTACGGATATATAAGACATTTTCTCTTTCCAGACAGATAGAAGACTGAAGGCCTAGAGGCTTACCACGGTAACTCCGTCACCGCCCTCACCCCGGATTCCTGGACGAAACGATTTTACCAGCGGATGAGATGCAATAAATTCCCTGACAATCTGGCGCACCGTGCCCGTACCGTAACCGTGGACAATCAGTACCTCGTTCAGATTTGTCAGCGAGACATCATTCAGATATCGGTCCACTTCCACCTCCACCTCTTCGGCCATTTTCCCGCGCAGGTCGAGACGTGAAGACACCGCTCCCGTCACCGGCGTTACCGTCCTGCCCGGTCCGGTAGTTTTACCTGTTGATTTTGCGGATACTTTTACCACTCCGTTCATCCCCGTCCTTAGTCTTACCTGGCCTACCAGTACCTCGACTTCCTGGGTCTTTTCAAGGACCGATACCACTTCACCCTGCTGGTTGATTTCGTTTATATATACGGTATCCCCCGTCTTTATCTGCTGGTTCTCTTCTGTTTCCTGTACCGCCGGACTCCAGTTATCTCCTTTCAGGGACGACCGGACCGATGATAATGTTCTCCTTGCCGCGTCTATCGCCTCCTGATTCCTGCTCTTTCTCAGTTCGGCGTTTGCCTGCTTTATTTCCTTGTGGAGCTCGGCAGCTTCCTCCACTATTCTATCTCTTGCTTCCTGGATGGCATGTTTCTCATCTTCATTCAGTTGCTTCAGCCTGGTTTCGAGCTCCGCACTCTGCTTCTTTACTTTAATGCTATCGTTCTCGAAAGATTCTCTCGCTTCCTGTATTTTCTGTTTTTCGGTCATTATATCGGCAATTACCCTGTTAAGGTCGGTAGCTCCTCGGGACATCATTTCCCTGGCTTCTTCTATTATTTCCGAGGGCACCCCCAGACGACTCGCCGTTGCCAGAGCGTTGCTCCCGCCTGGAATCCCGGGAGTCAGGTGATAGGTCGGCGCCAGCGTGACCGGGTCGAAATCAAAAGATGCATTCTGCAGGCCCGTAGTAGTATGAGCAAAGACCTTCAAATCGTCGAAATGCGTCGTGGCAACTGTAGTTATCTTTTTTAAAAGAAAGTGCATTAAAATAGCCCTTGCCAGCGCCGAGCCTTCCTCGGGATCGGTGCTTGTACCCAGTTCGTCAAGCAGCACCAGGCTTTTCCCCGTGGCGTTCTTCAGAATCCGTACCACGTTGCCCATATGCCAGCTGAAACTTGAAAGCGTCTGCTCTATACTCTGTTCGTCGCCTATATCGGCGAATACATTATCGAACACCGGCAGGGTGGTGCCCGGAGAAGCCGGTATCGGAATACCCGCCTGCGCCATGATACTCATCAAACCGATTGTTTTCAGGGCTACCGTCTTGCCGCCCGTATTCGGACCGGTTATTACAAGTGTAGTGTAATCTTTGCCGATTTCAACCGTGAGAGGAACGGCATTCTTTCCCAGCAGCGGGTGACGGGCTTCGACAAGCTTGATATATCCGGAGAATTCACCGCTTCTTTTACCTTTCGAAGAATCAATTAACTCCGGACTGGCGGCATTTACCGCCCTGGCGTATTTTGCTTTAGCTATGGTGATATCCAGTTCGGTGAATGCTTCCATACTCCGCAAAATCTCGGCTTCATGACTGCCGACCTTCGCGGTCAGCTCGCGGAGGATTCTATCAACTTCACACCTTTCTTCGGTTACCAGTTCCCTGATATTATTTCCAAGCTCCACCGTCGCCCATGGCTCTACGAATAACGTGGCCCCAGTATTGGATACATCATGGGTGATACCTTCTATCTCTTTCCTGAACTCATCCTTAACCGGTATGACGTATCGTCCCTCGCGTTCCGTGATAATAGGCTCCTGGACTATTCTCTGTCCCTTGGGCGTCTTGATTATCGCCTCCAGGCGCTCTCGCAGTGTCTGCTGCGCCTTTCTCAATCTCGTTCTGATACCGGAAAGGGCTTTCGATGCCCGGTTCAGAACTTCACCGTTATTGGAAAGACAACGGGTAATCTCCTTCTCGATATCTGCCATTTCCACGATATTCCCGGCAATTTCCCAGAGAAGCGGAATGTCTTTAGACATCCTTGAAACGGCGTTTCTGGTATTTCTCATTACCTCGAGTGTACGGCATATCTCTATCAGCATAAGGGGTTCGAGCGCGCCGCCCAGGCCAGCCATTTTAACTGGTTCGCGGATATCGGATGCTCCGCCGAGGCTGAACCCGGAATTAACGGAAAGCAGATATCGCGCCTCTTCATACTGCTTGAGCAGCAGTGATATTTCACCGTAATCGTCAAGCGGTGTAAGTTCGAGAATTTTATCTCTGCTTACGGAGAAAGACGAGTAACCTGCGACTATTCGCTTTATCTCGTCGAACTCCAGTAATTCCAGACTCTTTTCGTCCATAATATTATCCGTTTATCTTCTAAATACTTTTACGGAGCCGATTGTGGTCAGCACGAATCCGATAACAACTCCGAAAAGCCCGTAATACGCCGATATCCCGCCAGATATCACTCCTTCTTCCACCTGATTCAGTCCGGTAATAATGTTTATTATTGAATACGGGATTGAACAGATTAGCAGGATAACTCCCACAATCAGTAATATAATACCGACCTTCATACCCGGAAACCTCGATATTTCACTATTACGAATGGTAAAGCCATAACAGGAATACGTCAACAGGGCAGGAACAATAGAATGTCTTCCTGAAGAGCAGGGCAGTGGTATCGCGGCGGTTAAGATGTCTATTTACTGACTATAAGTTTTCTCATCGCCTGGATTAACCCGTCGATTGTAAGTGGATACATGGGGAACATCTTACCGATTATCTGTATCGAGTTGTTTATCCAGAATCGCTCTTCGACGGGATTCATCCATACACGGTGGGCAAAATGGTTGGTAAGGCTCTTAAGCCGGACGATACCCGGTATCTCATTCCTCTCGAAATAGTATATCGCCCCGTGCTTCTCGGTAAGTTCCCAGAGGCCCATCATGGCGTCTCCCACTATCAGGAGTTTATACTCGGGGTCGAAGTTCCTCAGCAGGTCTTCGGTGGAAATCGTTTCTCGGCGCATTTCCATATCTTTATACAGCTGGTCATAAACACAATTATGGAAATAGAAGTACTGAAAGTCCCTGAAATGGCTGCTTGAGTGGGCGGCCGTAAAGAGTTGACTGCACAATTCTGCGTAAGGGTCCATCGAACCGCCTACATCCATGAGCAGCAGTACCTTGACCACATGTTTTCTGCTGCGCCTCCAGATAAGCTCGATATCACCTGCATTGTCCGCACATACCTTGATGGTCTTGTCCAGGTCAAGCTCATCCTCCACGCCTACACGGTCCAGTTGCCTCAGTCCGCGAAGCGCCATCTTCATCTGGCGTACGTCGAGTATCAGGTCGTTTCTGTAATTCCTGTACCTTCTTTCCTGGGCAATCTGAATTGCTCCTCCGCCTTTTGATTCGCCACCTATCCTGATTCCACGCGGGTGCATTCCGGAATGTCCGAAAGGCGACCTCCCTCCTCGGCCAATCCATTTATCACCGCCGTCATGCTGCTCGGTCTGCTCTTTCATCCTCTCTTCTAGCTGTTTGAGAAGCTCATCGAAGCTCTGGTTACCCAGTGCTTCCTTCAATGCCTGCCTGTCGGCTTCATCGAGGAATTGACGGTCGAAGGGGTCTTTAAGCC
>CAZIYN010000042.1:0-11439 GCA_964543495.1 uncultured Dehalococcoidales bacterium
GCTATATGGTTACTGAAGCGATAAGAGCGATAGATATCCTGGAGAAAGACGGGCTCGATGTCGGTATTATCAATATGAGTACCATAAAACCGCTGGACGAAGAGGCTGTTATTAAAGCCGCTCAGGAGACAGGTGCTATTGTAACAGCCGAGAACGGTAGTATCATCGGTGGACTCGGTGAAGCCGTGGCTACGGTGATAGCGGAGAATGCGCCGGCGGCACTGGTGAGAGTCGGTATCGAAGACGAATTCAGTCAGTCGGGGGACGATGACGACCTGCTGAAACACTTTGCCCTGGCCGCCGAGGACCTGGCTGTATCTGTGAAAGACGCTATCGAAAAGAGAGACAGATTTAACCTGAAGAAGTAGGTCATACCCGGAAAGAATAAAGCCCATCCGCTTTTGGCGGATGGGCTGTTTTTTATAAATAATCGGGGATTACAACTTCATCGGTTCAAGACCCGCTTCCAGCCTGGCGTCGTTTATATGAATTTTTACCGCTTCTTCAATCGGCATACATTCGAAGCCGAAGTCCTTCTTTGCCTTTTCCATACTGACCAGCCAGGGAAGACCGCCGCGTCCGAAAGGAGGTTCCTGAGTGCCGAATTCAATTTTAGCGTCCGGGATAAACTTACGAACGACATCGGCGAGGTCTCTAGCGCTGTATGGAGGACCACCGACGTTATAAGCCGGATTGGGAGACGAAGGCGCCTTTATAAGGATAGTGCTGAATTTACCGAGGTCGTCTGCGGCTACGAGAGAGGAAAGACTCTTACCGTCCATTTCCATGGCATACGGTTTGCCCACCGCGGCGAAGGAAGGCATCTCAGACCAGTATTTTGCCGGTGATTGTCCGCCGTGTCCGTAACCGATAGTAGGACGGACGGCGGTGAAATTCATACCGTACTGCTGGCTGTACTGGGCTGCCAGAATCTCGGCGAATAGTTTACAGACCGCGTAGGAGTGGGTCGGGTAAAGCCTATCGTCCTCGGTTACTTCTCTGTCTCCGTACATATCCTGCGGTCCATAGACCGTTTCGGAGCTGGCATATACTACTCGATTAACACCCATCAGCCTGGCGGCTTCGAAAGCGTTGCACATACCGAGGGAGTTCACCTTTGTGCTCAGTCGCGGGTCTGTGTTTACTTCCTGCCCCATTACGAAAGCCCAGTTGACCAGGCCGTCCGATGGGTGAAGTTTAATAGCGTTCAGTATGTCTTCGAGTTGCGAAACATCACCGCGGACATAGCTGAATTTGTCTTTATAATCATCGATTTGTTTTATAAACCATTCTTTCGGGGGTGCCAGGTCCATTGAAGTGACATTATCCACCTCTTTATCCTGAAGCAGGTGGTATATAGTCTTGCGTCCGAAAAGGCCGCTTCCTCCAAGTACTATTACATTCATTTCTTCCCCCATTCCTGCGGTATATGTGGCATCGATTATGAAGTCTTTTTATTCTCCTCTTTCCTGAGTTCCGATATTTCTATACCTTGCTCATTATTATAACAGCACCTGTTGCCTTTGCGGAAATAACAGGAAACGAAGCAGTATTCTTGCTTGATAGGGCAGCTTTCGACTCTGACGACATCGTTTTCAGACATAATCAACCGCTATAGGAATATTTACTATAACCGTTACATAATAATTGCTATCGTGTGTAGTATAACAAATTCTTGCCCGAATTGGAAAGCCGCGTTGGTGTTTTGTTATATAAAGGGAATCCAGAGGTGATAATAGAAAAGGGCGCCTTACTGAGGCACCCTCGGTTCTTCGATATCAGTCGTGATGCATTATTATTGCAGGCTAGTTTTTAAACTGGTAACCCACACCGGGCACGGTAACAATAAACCCGGACTTTTTCGAATTATTTTCAAGTTTTGTCCGTAGACGGCGGATAAAAACATGCAGGTATTCTCTCTCTTCCTGGTATTCGGAACCCCAGACGCTGTTCAGAAGATGCGTATGAGTCAGTACCTTACCCGCGTTGACAACCAGTTCTCTCAGGAGATTGTATTCGGTGGGCGTCAGGGTTACATTCTCGCCGGCAAGTGTTATCTGTCTTCTGGCAAAATTTATATAAAGATCGCCATAGTGAAATGAAGGTTCCGTTTGAACATCGCCGTTATTCTGTGTGCGGCGCAGCAGTGCCTGGACCCTGGCTATCAGCTCGTCTTTACCGAAAGGCTTGGTTACGTAATCGTCTGCGCCCAGATTAAGGCACTTAACCTTATCATCTTCATTTGCACGTGCGCTCAGCATAATAATAGGGACCTGCGACCATTCGCGAATCTGACGGCAGACTTCGAAGCCGTCGATATTGGGCATCATAATATCAAGTATTACCAGGTCCGGAAGTTCAAGCTCTGCCGTCCTGACGGCTTCGGAGCCGTCCATTGCCACCAGCACTTCATAGTCGTTGTCTTTTAAAGTTGCCCGCAGGAATTTTACAATACTCAGTTCATCATCGGCTATCAGTATACGTTCTTTCTTCATCGCACTTCTCGCATAAGCTATAATTCGGTCGGGATATCAGGGAAACGATTTCTTACTGATTTTCGTTTTCCTCTTTTTTCCTCAGTACTCTGTATATAGCGTCCCTGAATTCATCGATATCGGTATTTTTTTCCTCCGGTTCTTCGGAGCGTCTTCCGAATATATCCTTCCGTATGGGAGTCTGTTTTGCGGACAGCCGGGAAATCAAATTATGTTCGCGTGCCTGGCTGCTGATAAGCTCATTAAATTGGTCCCGCATCAGGTCCGTCTGTTTAATAACGCTGGCCTGAAGCTGTTCATAATGTCTCTTTTCTCTTATCATACGGTTATACTTTTCAATGGCGATATACAGTTTCTCGATTAAATCGTCCTGTTCAAACGGCTTTGTAATATAGTCCATCGCCCCGAGCTTCATAGAGTCAATGGCGGTCTCACTGTCTGTAACCACAGAAACCATAATAATGCAGTAGTTACTGATATCATTGCCCAGTTTCTTAAGCATATCGAGTCCGGTCATACCGGGCATTTTCATGTCCAGCAGGATGATTCTGGCTTCACCCAGTGAAAGTTTGTAGAGTGCGTCCCTCCCGTCTTCTGCGGTTATTACTTCGTAGCCGATACCTTCAAGCATTCTCTGAAGAATGTCCCGGATAGCTTCTTCATCGTCGACAACCAGTATTTTTCTACCCTCTGAAGTCATCTTGCCTCCACCTCGAAGTATTTTCTAACAGCGGTCCTCAGTTCATTTGTAGTGAACGGTTTCGGTAAAAATACCGCTCCAGCCCTATTAATAAAGTCTTTAGTTTCTTCCCTCGTAGTATCACCGGTTGTAAAGATAATATTGTTTGCCTGATGAGGTTTTTCTTTCAGGCACCATTCATAAAGTTCTTTGCCGTTCATTTCGGGAGTGCGTATATCAATAATGCAAAGGTCATATTCTTTCCTGTTTATCATGTCCACGGCGATTCTACCGTTAGTGGCGATATCTACGTCGAATCCGAATTCTGCCAGGACCCTGAGACAAAAATCGTAGATAGCCGATTCGTCTTCGACTATGAGAACTTTAATAGCGGAAGTAGCGATATTATTCATAATATATCTCCATTTACTTCGGGAATATCCTCAGGTTCGGTTATTGGCAGCTCAATGATAAAAGTCGCTCCTTTACCCGGTTCGCTTACCACGCTTATTTTGCCTTCATGTTTGGTTATAATTCCGTGACAGATACTGAGTCCCAGTCCCGTTCCTTCACCGACCTCTTTGGTCGTGAAGAATGGGTCGAAAAGGCGTGATTTGTCATCAGGAGAAATACCGGGACCGTTATCGGAAAAGGTGGCTGTAATGGTACTGCCGTTCCGCTCCGTCTTTATCTTGAGTCTACCTCCTCCGTTTGTTTTCGACATGAAATATTCTGCGTTTATTACAATATTCAGAAAAACCTGCTGCAACTGTAAGGCATCGACGAGTATATCGGGTATATCATCTGCAAGCTCGGTATCCGCTGTGATGTTATGGACTTTTTGTTCATAGGCCCGCAGGTTCAATACTTCCTGTATTACTTTATTTACATTCGCAGACTGTTTCTCTTCGGGATGCCCCCGGGCAAAGATGAGCAGATTTTTAACAATCGAAGCAGTCCGCCTGGCTTCAGAGTTTATAACCTGCAGGTCTTCTCTGATATTTTCCGGGATGTCTTTTGACATCAGCAGGTCCGAGAAACCGATAACTCCGGTAAGAGGATTATTTATCTCGTGAGCAATACCCGATGATAACTCGCCGATTGATGCCAGTCTATCGGTAACTACAAGCTGCTCCTGTACCCGTTTTCGTTCGGTAATATCCATGAAGTTACCCAGTGTAACCCGCTGTCTCTTGTAGATAATAGACGTGGTTGTCTCCATACTCCACCTGTTTTCACCGTCCTTGGTGATATACCGGAACTCGTACGGAACATCACTTATCCCTTTTAGCATTTCTATAGCGTGACTCCTGACCTTCTCCCTGTCTTCGGGATGAACAAGCGTCATCGGGTCCATTTCCAGCAGTTCATCTCTGCTGTACCCGGTATATCTTTGAAACTGGGGATTGACAAAGACGAACCTGCCGCCGTTCAGGATATAAATCCCTATCGGAGCGTTCATGAATAAAATATTCAATATAGCGTTGTCGATTTCATATTGATAATCAAGTTTCATCTGTTTTTCCCGTACATATTCGTTGTTTATTACGTTTCTCTATTTCCTCTTCAATATTCTGAGAAGGGCATCTCTAAAGTCTTCGACGGAATTAGATGGTTCCTGAAGCTCTTTTGGCAACGTAGCAAGCACTTCTTTTCCGCCGTCTCTTTGTCTGGATGCCAGCTGATGGAGCAGTTTATGCTCTCGTGCCAGGCTGCTGACAAGTTCGTTGAATTGCTCCTGCATCCGCTCCGTCTGTCCGACAACGTTAGCCTGTAACTGCTCGTAACGTTTCTTCTCGAAAATCATGCGGTTGTGCTTCTCGATTGCTCTGCTCATTTTGTCTCTCACTTCTTCCTGGTCGAACGGTTTTGTGATATAGTCCATTGCTCCCATCTTTAGAGAATCGATTGCTGTCTGCCTGTCCGTGACTGCGGTAATCATCACAACACAATATTTATTGATGTCGTTACTGAGTTTTTTTAGTACATCGGTCCCGGACATGTTTGGCATAATAATATCCAGCAGGACAACACTGACATCGCCGAGAGCAAGTTTATACAGGGCTTCCTGACCATCCGTGGCCGTTTCAACCGTATAACCGCTGGTTTCGAGCATTCGTTGCAGAACATTGCGTATAGGCTCTTCATCATCTACCACCAGGACTTTCCCTGTTTCTGTAGTCATTATTCCTCCTCCTTAAAGAATTTTTTAACTATCGCTTTCAGTTCTTCTGTAGTAAATGGCTTCGGCAGAAAATCTCTTCCTGACTGCTGAAGGTTCTCTTCAGTTTCTTTATTGTAAATGTCACCACTTGTAAAAATGACGGATTCAGCCTGATTAGGATGATTATCTTTGAGCCAGTGATATAGTTCGAAACCGTTCATGGCGGGTGTCCTGATATCAATCAGACAGAGGTCGTATTCCCTCATACCCAGGATTTCCTGGGCTATCTTGGAATTGGTGGCGATATCTACCTGATAACCTTCTCTGGCAAGGACCTGACTGCATATCTGTCTGATACTCGGCTCATCATCCACTACCAGAATCACTTTTTCTTTTACCTTGTTCATTTGACTGCCTCCTTATCGTCGATATCAGGTACTGGTAACTCGACGATGAAAGTTGCTCCTTTACCGGGTTCGCTTTCGGCATATATTCTGCCGTTATATTTCGTTATTATTCCGTGACAGATGCTGAGACCGAGTCCGGTACCCTTGCCTACCTCCTTTGTTGTAAAGAAAGGGTCAAACACATGTTTGAGGTTTTCCGGTTGAATGCCCGGACCGTTATCCGCAAATGACGCACGGACACAGTTGTCTGCCAGTTCGGTGGTAATCGCCAGGGTACCTCTGCCGTTTTTCTCTATCATAAAGTGTTCCGCATTGACGACAAGGTTTATAAACACCTGCTGAAGTTCAAAACCATCCGCAATCACTTCCGGAAGACTGTCCGAATAATTGGTTTCGACTTCAATATTGTTGACCTTTTGTTCATAGTCGCGCATTTCAACAACTTCATTAATTATCTTGTTGAGGTCTATAAAGTCCTTTTTCTCAGGATGCCTGCGGGCAAAAGTAAGTAGTTTCTTCACGATATCGGCAGTGCGTCTTGCTTCTCTATTGATAATTTCCAGGTCAGCCCTTATATCCTCAGGTATTTCTCTTTCCATTAACAGGTCGGAGAATCCTATTATCCCTGTCAGCGGATTGTTTATCTCGTGAGCAATACCGGAAGACAGCTCGCCGATAGCTGCCAGGCGGTCGGTAACAATAAGCTGTTCGTTGCTTCTGATACGGTTTGTGATATCGATGGAGATAGCGACGAAGCCCGTTAGATTACCCGAGTCATCGAGCAACGCCGTTGAACTTAACTCGCCGGGAAACTCGCTTCCGTCTTTCCTGATGAAGGTATACTGGACATTTTCGCTGTGACCTGCGTTTATAGTTGCCTTTAAATTATCCTTCACACGGCTTCGTTCACGTTCTGTAATAAGGTCGAACAGGCTTTTCCCTATCAGTTCTTCTTTATTGCCGTAGCCGTGCATCTCAAGGATAGTGTCGTTAATCCTGAGGATATTTCCATGCTTATCATAGACCATAATTCCTTCCGAGAGTGATTCAAACATAACACGTAATCTCTCTTCCGACTGGCGTAGCTCATTCTCGTTGTGCTTCCGTTCAATTATGCCTGCAAGCGCATTAGCTACGGCGGACAGGAATTCTTCATCTCTGCTGTTAGGTTGGTGTCCTTCTTTTACGTACATATTAATCACGCCCAGTACCCTGTTGGCATAGAGAATCGGAATACAGTAGTGACTGTGAGGATTAAGACTCTCGTAGAGCACGCCATACTCGGGATTGGTATGGTCGGCAAGTTGTATTTCCTTTGTAAACGCGGCCAGTCCGCAAACACATTTTCCAAATTTAATTCTGGTACATGCCTGTCTTACCGGTTCCGGTAGCTTCTTCTGTGCCTTCATTACCAGTACATCAGGCTCATCCTCTACAATAAAGATGCTGCCTGTCGATTCGAAGGATAGCCATGGAATCGATAGTATAAGACTTAAGGAGCGGTCCAGAATTTCTTCAAGAGAGAGGTCTTCCATGGAAACCCTGAGGAGTTCATTTCTGACTGACTGCATTGAATAGTCCTGCTGGATTCTTTCTTCCATTTCCTTTCGTTCGGTGATATCTTCCAGAATGCCATCGTAATACAGGATATTTCCCGTGTCGTCACCGACTGCTACCTTGATATCCAGCACATTTATTACAGTGCCGTCCTTTTTCTTGAGAAAAAGCTCGTTAGCCATCGGTCCTGTTGTTTGTGTACTCAGGATTTCCGCTCTCTGTTTCGGGTGCAGGTACAAACTGGATACATCCATTTGAAGAAGTTCTTCTCTGGAGTAGCCGGTGATTATTGTCATCGCGGGATTAACCTCCAGGAATTTACCGGTGGGTCCCGGTGTGCTGCGGAAAACCCCAAGGTGGACGTTATTAATAAGACTCCTGTATTTTTCCTCGGATTCTATCAGTGACTTTTCTACCTGTTTGCGCTCGGTGATGTCATTCCAGCTAAGCAGGGCGTACTGTAGTTTTCCATCTACGAATACCGGTGTACTTGTTGTCTCTACCCAGAATTTCTTACCATTTTTTTTCTGGAACAGGACTTCCATCATATCCTGTTCCTGTTCCATCGTGTCCTTTATTTTTTGAATTGCTTCATCGGTGACCTTTTGTCTCCACCATGGGTATGGTGCTTTGGTACCGATTATCTCACTGGCTGAAAATCCGGTGAGTTCTTCAAATGCCGGATTTATATACCTTACCGAGGTGTCAGGGTTGACGACCAGTATCGGGGTCGGGGAATTACTAAGCAGCCTGGACCTGAACGCTTCGTTTTCCTTCAATAATTCTTCTGCTTTTTTACGTTCTGTAATGTCCTCACCGGAACTCAGGTGACCGGTAACATTGCCGGCTTCATCTTTGATGATGGTATTTTTCCAGGCAATGAGTCTCTCTTCACCGTTTCTGGTTAAGACGGGATTTTCATAATAGTATGAAGCGTCGGTCATCTCCGATAATATTTTCTCGGATACCTCAAACAACTCATCCTGTATGCGCGGAGGAATAAAATATTCAAACCAGTTTTTTCCGATTATTTCTTCTTCGGTGTATCCAAGTACTTCACATCCCTTTTTATTTATAAGAGATACATTGCCCAGGCTATCTATTGCTACCAGAATTACTCCTATGATATCGAGATACGTTTGTGCTTTATCTCTCTCCTCCTGCAAAGCTGTTTCTGCCTGTTTACGCTCGTTGATGTCACGCCCGGCGTTGATAAAGAGCTTCATGCCACCCGATTCGATTACAAGAGCATGAACTTCTATACTGTCCACTGAACCGTCTTCGTGGTGTTGAACTGCTTCGAATACTACCTCGCCCTTTTCCTGGAGCATTTTAAGTCTCTCCTCCGAGGGGAGGTCAGAACGGGGCATGTTTAACTGATCAACGTTCATCCCTATCAACTCGTCCCAGGTGTAGCCGACCGATTTACAGAATCTCTCATTTGCGTAAACGAGATTTCTCTGTTCATCAAATACCGAGATGGAATCGCCTACATTATCAAGGAGCTGAGCTCTGAGAACTAACTCTTCTTCAACTTTTTTACGTTCTGTAATGTCACGCCCGGCATTAAACATAAGTTTCTTATCACCGGATTCGATAATTAAAGAGTGGACCTCCGTGGTGCTGACAGAGCCGTCGCTCTCAACGCGGCTGACTTCGAATATCTCGTCACCTTTTTCTTCGATTTCTCTGAACCTTTGTTCCAGAGACAGTTCTGAATTCGGCATATTGATGTTGTCTAATATTTCTCCTATCAGTTCATCCCGCGTAAGATTTACCGATCTACAGAAACTTTCATTAACATAAAGGATATTACCTTCAATATCGTTAACCACGATAGCGTCACTTGCGTTATCAAGAAGCTGGGCTCTGAGAAGTAATTCCTCTTCCGCTTTTTTACGTTCGGTTACATCGATTGCATTTATTACTATAAATGCTATATCTCCATCGTGTTTTATCGGTGCCCAGTATAATTCGAGGGTGTAACTGCTGCCGTCTTTTCTGATTACCAGTGTTTCAGCCTTACCGCTGCCTCTTTCGATTGCGGCTTTGAACCGGGTAAGTGATTCCTCTTTACCTTCTTGAGGCCACCACGGAAACGGAGGTTTCATCCCGATTAATTCTTCGAGGGTCCAGCCGTTTGCTTCTTCGAAAGCCGGGTTTACATACTTTATCGACATATCCGGATTTATAACGTTTATCTGGTAAGGAGCGTTTTCAAGCAGGCTGGTACTAAACTCTTCGCTCTCACGTAATGACTCCTCCGCCTGTTTGAGTTCGGTGATATCGATATGGCTTCCCAGTGTGGCCCTTTGCTCGTTGTACTGGATTGAAGTAATACTCTCGAGGACATGTCTTATGCTGCCGTCTTTATTAACAACCCTGAATTCATAGGGTGCTGAACGTTTGCCTTTTATCATGTCTAATGCTTCTACTCTGGCACTCTGTCTATCTTCGGGGATAACAAGTTCATAGATATTCATTGCCAGGAGTTCATCTTCGCTGAAGCCGCTCGATTTAACAAAATCGGGATTAATGTATTTAAACTTTCCTTCCTGAGCAATGTAAATGCTGATTGGTGAGTTGCTTGCCAGGTTTTCGAACATCTGCTGTGAATGCCTTCGCTCGAAATGAATGCCTGTGAGGTCGGCAATAGCCGTGAGGAGTTTCTTTTCTTCGTCCAGGAACGGCATATAGTAACTTGTAGGTTTGATTGTCAGGTAACCGATTTCAATTGTGCCTACGATAATATCTCTTTCTCTGATATCAGCACTTATATTCCATCTGGTATTGCTATAGTTATCAGTCCTGTATTCGTTACCGTAGGTAATGATTTTTACATAGGCTTGCTCCGGGTACTGCATTCCGGAAGGTATACTATCGGCAATTTCTTTAATGACTTCGCCGATAGGACTGTTCAGGTTCTGAGTAATACTTGAGATGGTATAAAGACACTGGAGCTCTTTCATCCGTTTTCGGATATCGTTCTCAAGCAGGTCAGCCTTTCTCCTGTCCTGACTGGTAGTCGGGTATGCCTTATTATCAGAGACATTCAGGAAAGCGGCGGTGATTTTATTTCTTACTTCCCGCTCTCGCTCGGCTATCCTGTTTTTTTCTTCTCTCTTGCTATCTGCCATCGTCACACTCTTACGGTTGAATAACTTTTCTCAGAGAGATACTTTCCCGGTTGATAATTGAATGGTAGGGCGGCGAGATAATTTCCCGGTTACAGCTATGCTGCCGTTTCCGGTTTCTCCCAGAATTCAAACATGCAGCTGTCTTTCAGCATATTATTTCCCTGTATGAATCGTGTAAGTACTTCTTGAATCTTATAAGTCTCGGTTGTTTTATCGAATATAAAATGGGCACCGGCTTCTATACAGTCTTTGCGGTGCTGGAGCCCTTTGTCATCAGTCAGGATAATCACTATCGGTAAGCTGCTTTTCCGGCGGATATTTTGAAGTATGCTTACTCCGGTTCTACCCAGCACCTGCATATTCAGGATTAGTACATCCGGTTTCAGGCTGGATACGGCTCCGGTAATTTTTTCTTCATCGCGAATTGCAGTAACTATACCCGTGCAATCGAAGTGTTTTTCATTTTTTATCAGACTATCGTTTTTTGCTGGCGAATCACTTGCTATCAATACTTTAATCATATCTTCAGACCTCATTTTTTCAGACTCAGTAATAGGGAAAGACAGCGTAAATAATGATACCTTTATCTAGGAGTGAAGTCAGTCTGAAATCTACTATAAAGTGTGATTTTCCGAATCTCTTTTTCTGATAGCTGTGTAGTAAAGTTTATTTTTTGCTACAAATGCATAGAATACAATGCAGAAGGGGAGTGCTCAGGTATAAAAAAAGCCTGCAAAGCAGGCCTTTTTACGAATTGCAGAACGCGTCAGGTTATGATTAATTAAAGCAGGTTGTTGTCCGTGGCGTAGCGGATTAAAGCGGCGTTGCTTTTTACCTGAAGTTTCCTGAGTATGCGTGTGCGATAGGTGTAGACGGTGCTGGTACTCAGGAACAACTCACTGGCAATCTCCTGGATACTTTTACCACGGGCAATTAATTGCATTATCTGGTACTCTCGGTCGGTAAGGGTCTCATGCGGTTCTTTTCCTGTGTCGTCAGT
>CAZIYN010000043.1:0-10305 GCA_964543495.1 uncultured Dehalococcoidales bacterium
CTTCAGGGTAGTCGATGACATTTCGTTTGAAGTATTTCCCGGGGAAATATTAGGCCTGATAGGACCAAACGGCGCCGGTAAGACCACCACCATCAGGATGATAATGGACATTATCAGGCCTGATTCCGGCCGGATAAAGGTACTGGGAGACACTCTGACCGAGCAGTCGAAGAACAGTATCGGCTACCTTCCCGAGGAAAGAGGACTCTACACGAAACTCTCCGTTATAGACGTCCTCAGCTACCTGGCAACCCTCAAGGGAGTCGAACCGCACCAGGCCCAAATAAAAGCCGACGAACTTCTGGAAAGAGTCGGTATGCTACCTCACAGGAAGAAAAAAATCGATGAACTCAGCCGCGGCATGGGACAACTCATACAGTTTCTGGTAACGATCATCCACAGCCCCGGACTGATAATACTGGATGAGCCTTTCGCCAACCTCGACCCGGTGAATACCGAACTGCTTAAAGAAATCATTTTCGAACTCAGAGAGCAGGGCTGCGCCATTATCCTCAGCACTCACCGGATGAACGAAATAGAAGAACTGTGCGACCGCATTTTCATGATAAATAAAGGCAAGGCCGTCCTTTACGGCGAACTTGAAGAAATCAAAGCCGGGTACAGGAGCAATCTGGTCCTGCTGGAATGTGAAGGAGAACCCGGCGAGCTCAAAGGTGTCACGGTTAAGTACAGCGAGCACGGTGCTTCTGAGCTCCACCTCGATAATGACACCTCTCCCCAGGATGTACTCGAGCAGCTGATAAAACAGGGAGTAAAAGTAATCCGTTTCGAGGTCGCCACACCGCCCCTGAACGATATTTTCCTGCAGGTAGTGGATGAAAGAGATGAATAAGACTCTACTGATAATAAAGCACGAATTCAAGCAGGTTGTAACGGGGAAGAGTTTTATAATACTGACCCTGCTTTTTCCGCTGATAGGCTTCACCGCCCTCGGTATATTCCAGCTCACCCAGATTTCCGGCGAACCGTCCGTTATTGATGAGACATACACAATCGGTTATGTGGATGAAACAGGCAAATTCGAAGAAACGGACAGCACCAGCGAGAAAATCACAATCGTCTCATATCCCGGACAGGACGAAGCGACGCAGGCACTGCTGGCCGAAGATATCAAGGAGTTTTTTATAATCCCGGAAAATTATATTCAGCGGGGTGTTGTCTCAAGATATCATACCGAGAAAGAACTCGAGATGTCCGACGAGACATACCGGGTAATCAAGGTATTTCTGCAGGACAACCTTCTGAAAGGACAGGCGAGTCCTGAGATAGCGGAAAGGATAAAGAATCCACTCGGTGTCAGCAGTATCAGGCTGGATGAAACCGGAGAAATAGCAACCGACCAGGGAGGGTTCACCGCCTTTGTGGTGCCGATGGTATTCGGTTTCCTTCTCATAATCGCTATCGGCTCATCCTCGGGTACCCTGCTGCAGGGAATGGCTGAAGAAAAACAGAACCGGATAATGGAAATACTTCTCTCCTCTGTTTCCACCCGACAGTTACTGCTCGGGAAAGTGCTTGGACTCGGCGGAGCGGCTCTCGTGCAGATTGCTTTCTGGGTGGTCTCGATGTCCTTCCTGCTTCAGATCAGTGCAAGCACGGTCGGCGGGTTCTTTACAGGCATCCAGATACCCGAGAATATACTCGTTCTGGGAATAATATATTTCGTGCTGGGCTACCTGTTTTTCTCGATAATGCAGGCAGGCCTGGGAGCCATCTTACCCTCACCGAAAGAAATCCCCCAGATAACGGTGATGTTCGTTCTGCCCGCCATACTGCCGTTCTACGTGGCTATACTCTTCCTGCGTGACCACCCGGACCACGTAATAGGCACCATTTTAACCCTGTTTCCGATATCGGCGCCTATGTCCGTTTTCGTCAGGATGGGCATTTCCGAAATTGCCCCCTGGGAGCTTGCAGTCAGCATTATTATACTGGTCCTGAGCATAATCGGCGGACTGCTGCTGGCAGCCAAGACATTCAGAGTATTCCTGCTGATGTACGGCAAGACTCCCAGACCGGGAGAAATCATCCGCCTGATAAGACAATCGTAAATATCTCCTTCAACTGCCTTTGTGTTGTCAAAACAGGCTGAATACAATACAATAATCGGGAGACTGCGGAGGGGTCGCATAGTGGCCTAGTGCGGGCGCCTGCTAAGCGCTTACCCTGGGTGACCGGGGTCGAGGGTTCGAATCCCTCCCCCTCCGCCGGGGATGAATTTCACCGATATTAATCCTTTACGTTATTAATCACTACAAATATTGAATAAACTCCCCGTACATAGACATTTGTCATTCCACTGGAGAGGGAAATCCGGAAAAACCTGTGAGCAATTTCTATTTATATATAAGCAAGTAAGCATAATGGTACACTGTATACAGGAATGAGACCGGGAGCGTAAATAATGGAAAAGAAATTTTGTACTTTTTGTGAAATCGTAAGCGGGAGGCTTCCGGCTGCCGTCGTTTACGAAAATGATAGTATTATCTGTTTCTTACCTAAAGAAATCGAAGTATACGGACACACCGTGGTTGCTCCCAGGGAGCACTTTGCAGACCTGTACGATATCCCCGATGAAATTCTGGATGAACTGATCAGGGCCTGCAAGACACTTGCTTTGTCCTATAAAGATAAGATAAATGCTACCGGAATGAACTTAATGCATGCCAGTGGAAAAGATGGTGAGCAATCGGTTTTCCACTTCCATATTCATTTACTGCCCAGATTCAGTAATGACAATCTTCATACCTGGCCAGAACTCCCGGAGATTGATGTCGACCGAGAAGAACTGCTATCGAAACTCAGGATAGACTAGGATTTTGTCATGCCCCATTATTATATCTGGACAATCGGCTGCCAAATGAATAAAGCCGAATCTGAGAGGCTGAGCAGCCTTTTCGAGGCACAGGGATACACTCAGGTATCTTCCGCCCCCGAAGCCGATTTGATAGTGTTAAATAGCTGTGTGGTACGCCAGAGCGCGGAGAACCGGGTCATCAACAAACTCCACTCGCTCAAATCGTTGAAAAAATCGAATCCCGACCTGATTCTCTCCCTTACCGGGTGTTATGTAAAATCAGACCTGGATACAATTGCCGGTAAATTTCCCCATATAGACCATTTTTTCAAGCCCGGAGACCTGCCTCCATGGCTGGAAAAGCCCGCTCCGGAGCAGTTAATATCTCGGCGTCCTGCACCTGCCATCTACATACCCATCACTCAGGGGTGTAACAACTTTTGTTCATACTGCATCGTCCCCTACCGCCGCGGCAGGGAGAGAAGCCGCCAGTCCGCTGAAATCATCTGCGAGGTCGAGGAATACGTCAACCGCGGAGTGAAGGAAGTCACCCTGCTGGGACAAAATGTCGACTCTTATGGCAACGACCTCCTCGAAAAACCCACGCTTGCGGGACTGCTCTACGAGCTTAATGACATCGACAGACTGGAGCGAATCCGCTTCCTCACCAACCACCCGAAGGACATGAGTTCCGGTCTCATTGAAGCTGTCGCTTCGCTCGATAAAGTCTGCGAGCAGATAACCCTCCCCGTCCAGGCAGGCGATAATGAAATCCTGAAACTAATGAGGCGCGATTACTCCGTTGAGCACTACCGCCGTCTCGTAGAAGAAATTCGCAGCAGGGTACCCGGCGTGGCTCTCAGCACGGATATCATCGTGGGTTTTCCCACGGAAACAGAAGAGCAGTACCGCCACACCTATGACCTGCTCTCTGAAATCAGGTTCGATACCGTGCATTCGGCGGCGTATTCCCCGAGGGAAGGTACGATTGCCGCCAGGGAACTGGAGGATGACGTACCCGCGGAAGAAAAAAGCCGGCGCTTGAAAGAGGTGGAGGAGCTTCAGGAAAAAATCGTTACGGAAATAAATGCCAGGCTGCTCGGCAAGACTATTGAAGTGCTTGTCGAAACGAAAAAGAAGGGAAAGTGGCAGGGAAGGACAAGAAGTGATAAACTGGTATTCTTTGGTGATAGTAACGACCGCCTCGGGCAGCTTGTAGACGTAATAATAGAAAAGACCGGTCCCTGGTCGTTACAGGGGAAAATAACATAAACTGAAGATAAATAAGGAGACGATATGTTACAGGGCTATGCATATATAATTATCATCATGGTAGCGGTTGCGGCAATGGTCTATTTCCTTATGATAAGACCGCTGCGCCAGCGGGAGAAAGAGCACGACCGCATGGTAATTGACCTGGATGTTGGAGATATGGTTATTACCGCCGGAGGCATGTATGGCAAGGTAGACAGGATAGATGAAGACAGCGTGATTCTGGAAGTAGAGTCCGGTGCAATGATAAGGGTAACAAAGGGCGGCATACTGAAGAAAGAATGAAAAAAGAAGACTACGGCGGCGTTATAGACCTAGCACTTGCAGAGGATACCGGTAACGGTGATGTCACAAGCGAAGCTCTGATTCCGCACAATCTCCAGGGTAAAGCGATTATCCTGGTTAAGGAAGAGGGAATCCTTGCCGGCAACGAGGTCGCTCGTGAAGTGTTTTTAAAGATAGACCCCGCCCTGAAATACGAACAAAAAATCAAAGATGGGACACCCGTTAAGCCCGGAGACATCATAGCCACTGTATCCGGCAGCGTGCTCGGAATTCTCAAGGGAGAAAGGGTAGCCCTTAATTTTCTCCAGAGGCTGAGCGGAATCGCCACGGAGACGTCCCGGTACGTAGCCGAGGCCCGGGGAACCGGTGCCAGAATCGTCGATACGCGGAAGACAACTCCCAGTCTCAGGATGCTTGAAAAGTACGCGGTACGAATGGGCGGCGGAGAGAACCACCGCCTCCATATGGGAGACGCCGTCCTGATAAAAGACAACCACCTGGCAGCCCTCCGCTCTATGGAAATGAGCCTTGCCGATATCGTGACCAAGGCAAAACAGAATGCCCCGAAGGGAATGGTAATCGAGGTGGAAGTTACCACCGGAAACGAAGCCCTCCAGGCTGCCGGGAGCGGAGCCGATAAAATACTGCTGGACAATATGAGTCCCGATGAAATGCGCTCGGTCGTGGAATCTCTGCCTGAAGGAGTCCAGACCGAAGCTTCCGGCGGTATTACCCTTGAAAACGTCAGGGAAGTGGCAATGACGGGAGTGGATATTATATCGATAGGCGCTCTCACCCACTCGCCCAAAGCCCTCGATATCAGCATAGAAATCGAGCCGAAGACGATGCAGCTGCTTTAAAAAGCTGCTATTTCTCTTTCATCTGCTTCTCGATGGTTTTTACCATCTGACGGGCTATATCACCACGCATAAACAGTGCTTCCCCGGAGTACTCCCGGATTTCCTTTAATCTGGCGGCAGCCTTTTGCCTCTGGTTTTTTCCTAACATAATTTCAATCTCGGCCTTTAGCTCTCGCGGCATGGATGTTACAAGATATTTGACCTTATCTCTCTCCGCTTCCACGTCCGTGAATATACTCAGGCACTGCTTACGCCATTCCATTAGCTGTTCGGTCATTTCAGGGAGGCTGTCCGGGCCATACGGCAGGTTTTCCAGGAAAGCTATGACCTGGTACATTTTACCCTCGATGAAATTAACTGCCAGCGGTCTGGCATAATATGTTTCACCGTCTTTTATCGACCTGTGACAGGCGTGGATAAGCCCGTCGATTAAAATCATTTTTTCCTTCGGGTTTTTACATTCCGGTAATTCGGTCAGATATTTCCGGGTGATATCTGTTATATCTGCATTCACGGATAGCTGTTTGCCTTGATAGCTGCGGAAGAACGATTTCCAGGACATCTTCCAGCCGCAGCTACCGCAGGTAAGGTCTTTACCCGGCTGATGGGGATGCGGAAGCTCCTTCCTGCACTGCGGGCACATAAAACGGCTTTCACATATCCTGACAATATCGGAGCACCGGTCGTAGAAAGCCTGCGCTATCTCATCTATCAGTTCTTCATCGTTGTCCCCGCTGGCAACCTTTATATACAGCTCGAGTATTTTCTCTCTGCTGACCCTCGGCGCCCACGGGATTGCGGTTTCGGATTCATTCATCGTTCTCACCTGTTCAAACTCTGTCTTTTAAGACAAACAGACAGCATTTTACCACCACGGGAAAAACATCTCAAGAAAGATTGAGTTGGAGAAATAAAAAGGTGGAGGGATTTTACAATTAGAGGTAAAAACTAGAGTTTTATGGCACAGGCAAGGTAGCTTTCGCTGTCTTCCTCTATCCGTATATCACCGAACCCGGCGGCGGACAACATCATGTGCATATCACTGACATCGGGCAGCAGGTCGTCCTTTACTTCCGGCAGCTGGCTGTGAATCCCGTTGATGTGGTCACGACTGGAAGTATGGCAGACAAAGAGTCTGCCCCCGTTTTTCATCACCCTGCTTATCTCATTCAGGGCTTTATTTTTATCACGGAAGTGAGGGAAGGCCGAGTAGCAGATTACGCAGTCGAACATCTCGTCATCCAGAGGGATACGCATAACATCTGCATTGAGGTACTTAATATTACCGCCGAAGTCCTTTTCCATTGCTTTTTTCAGCATCTCTTCGGCAACATCGAGGGCGACCACGCTTCCCGTTTCACCGATACCGTTAAGAATATACGGCAGAAAGACACCGGTGCCTGTCCCCACGTCGAGAACCTTCCAGCCCGGCTCAAGCCCCAGGCGCTCCGCCATTTCCGCGAGCTTGTCCGTATCTTTCTCGGCGACGTTCTCGTCCCACATATCCGCCCTGTCGTTAAAAAACTTCCTCAGTTCCATCTTTTGTCCTCTTATTCGGTTATGCTTTCACCTTCCGTGGGCCGTTTTATCTGCCAGCCTTTTACCTTTCTCTTCGGAGAGAATATGGCAGCGATAAGGAATATCAGCGACGACGTAATCACAATCGTGGCTCCGCTGGGAATGTTGAAAAGGTAAGAAAAGAGCAGCCCCACCCAGCCGGAAAGGACTCCGAACACCGCCGCCAGAATAAACATCTTCTTCATACTGTAGGTAAGCTGGTAAGCCGCGGCCGCCGGGTTCAGTATCAGGCTGAAAATCAGCAGACCTCCTATCGAACGCAGGCTTGCGGTTACTGTCGCACCCGTCATAAACAGTATGCCATATAACACTATTGTAGCGGGCAGTCCCACGGAAAGAGCTATACCCCTGTTGAACACGGTAGCCTGAATCTCCTTGTAGAAAAGCGTTATCAGGCCGATAACAACCAGCGCTACCACCGCCAGCAGAATAATATCTCCCCTGGTATTCGTTAGAATACTGCCCCAGAGTAACTCCAGCGCTCCTGACTTCGTGCCCGGCATAAGTCCCATGAAGAGGAAAGCGACGCCCAGCATTAGGGAAAAAATAACTCCCAGTGATATCTCGGGACTCAGCTCACCGCGGTCGGCAAGAGGCCCTATAATCGCCGCCGCCGCCAGACTGAGAGCAAAGGCACCGATAAGGGGGTCGAAACCGAGCCAGATACCGAGCAATGCCCCGGCAAAGGCGGCATGAGACATCGCCACCCCGATAAACGGCATATGCATCAGCACCACGAAAACGCCGATGACCGCGCAGGCGATACCGCCGAGGAAGGCGGAAAGTATCGCGTTCTGCATAAACTGGTAACCGAATATCTCCAGAATTATACCTCCCCGCTGTGCGAATGGCTGTCCCTGTGAACATGGGGAAGCCTTGCTTCTACTATCGATACCGGCATATCGTAGAGTTCGCTTAGAATCTCGGTTGAAATCAACTTCTCGGGCGTTCCGTCATCGAAAATAAGCCCGTCTTTCATCAGCACCATACGGTCGCAGGTGTGAGGCATCGCATCGAGGTCGTGTGTAACGAAAAGGGTGGTAAGATTGCGCTCATCGTGAATCCTCTTGACAAGCTGCAGTATCTCCGTCTGCGCTTTCCAGTCGAGCGATGCTGTCGGTTCATCAAGCAGGAAAAGCTCCGGTTCCTGCGCCAGGCACCTGGCGATTGCCACTCTCTGCTGCTCTCCGCCAGAGAGGTGACCGATAGGCCGGCGGGCGAGGTGGGCCATCCCGACCAGCTCCAGCATTTCATCCACTATCTTCCAGTCTTTTTCACCCGGTCTGCTGAACAGGCCGAGCACTCCGTAGCGTCCTATCATCGCCACTTCGCGGACGCTCATCGGCATACGGGGGTCGATGTTTTCAACCTGGGCGACGTATCCCACCTTCTTACGCAGGGAATGTCCGTTCCCGGGACCTACCGGGATCCCGAGCACCCTCACTCTGCCTTCCAGCAGTTTGCCCAGTCCGTTGATAACGGTCAGGAGAGTCGTCTTACCGGCGCCGTTCGGACCGACAATACCGCCGAACTCCCCTGATTCTATCTTTATCGATACTCCCCTGAGAGCAACGTCTTCGCGGTAAGAGACAACCGCATTCTCTATTTCTATGACCGTATTACCCATTAATATCCTTATTGTTTTAACCGGTTACCGCTATTCGGATATTGCTTCGAGTAGAATGTCGATATCGTAGCTGATTGCCTTTTCCCAGGTCTCGGTGCCTTCGAAACCGCCGGGGAAGTTGGTGAATACGATTCTCTTGCAGCCCACTTCCTCCGCCATCTGCACGGCGGCTTCAGCTCCTGCCTGCAGGTTATCTATAAACAGCACCACTCCTTCCGCATTTGCCATATCCACGAACTCTTTTACCACCTGCGGCGTAAGCGAATCAGGTCTGCCGTAAGTGGTAACCAGGTCTAGACCGAGCCATTTGATAAGTCCCGTCAGCTGTTCGTTACACATTACTTTAACACCGTCGAGACCTTCATCGGCAAGTTGAGCCTTTATCGCGGCTTCCTTGGCTTCGATTTCCGCTTTATATGCGTCGGCATTTTCCTGATAGGCTTCACTGTTTGCCCCATCCACCTGTTTCAGAGCTTCGGCAATATTGTCAACCGCCGCTTTCTGAACGGGCGGCGCCATCCAGTTTACGTTCTCCCCGGCTTTGGCATTGATTACGGATGTTACCAGGTCCGGATTATCCGCCGAAGCAATCAGTTCGTCCGTAAACATCTCGCCCTGCCATCCGTGCATCAGAAACAGGTCGGCATCGGCCAGTTTCTGGACATCCCCGGGCTTAACATCGAAATGTCCCGGGCACTGGGCCGGCGGTATGATATTTACCACATCCACCATATCTCCACCCACCTTCAGCACAATCTGTTCCATCAATGAGGTGGTCGTTACCACCTTGATTCCTGAGGTTTCTTCTTCGGTACAACCTCCCTGGAATACGCCTGCTGCCAGGCCGAGTATAAGGACACCGACAATTACCAGATACTTCTTCAATATAAATCTCCCTCTAGCACTGTATATTATCAACCGCGACTATTCTTAATAGTCCGGATATCAATTATTTGGCTCCGGGGCTTTCGAGAAGAATACTGTGGGTAAGGAAATCAATCTGTTTTATACTTCCTTCCATCTCCTTCTGCTCCCCGAAAAGCGTTCTAAATGTAAGACGGTCCTGCCCTATCTCGACAAAAGCCACTTCCTCCAGCAGCAGCTCGAGGTCGCCGTTCTTTTTGTTATACACCTTGGACAAACACATATTTCTACTCCTTTTCCCCGAACAACTCGGACGCCTTGACCAGGTGTCCGGTGGCTTTTTCTATTACCCCGGCGGCTTGCATCAGTTCATCGGCGATTTCCGCTCTACCCGATTCCTTAATTTTTCCGGCCCACTCCTTGAATTCATCACCATGTTCGCGGTTATGCTCTATCCAGTAACCGAACAGAGTCTTCAGCTTTGCCTTCTCTTCTTCTTTCATCATTCCTCCGCATATTAGCGCATATATTTGTTTTTGCAATTATTTGCATCATATGTTCAAAAAAAATTAATCGCTGCAGTTGGAGCACCGCCCCAGGATTGCCAGGTGCCTGAGCTCGGCACTGAATTTATATTCCTTATACAGCGCATTTTTTAAAGGGGTCAGCAGCGATTCATCGAGGTCGATGATTTCGCCGCACTGCTGGCAGACCAGGTGATGATGGTGGCCCTTATCCGCCGGGTGATACCTCACTCTGCCCTCTCCCATATCCGTCTCCGTAACAAGATTAAGTCGTTTCAGTAGCTCAAGGGTGCGGTAGACTGTGGAGATGTTTACGTTCGGGTACCTGATGACCACCTGGGCATATATTTCTTCAGCGCTGATATGGTGGTCGCTTTTTTCGATAGCCGATATAATCATCATCCGCTGGGGAGTCAGCCGGTACCCCTGCTCGGTCAGTTCGGTAACCAGGTCATGGTGGCTGTCCATTTCCCACCT
>CAZIYN010000043.1:10315-11363 GCA_964543495.1 uncultured Dehalococcoidales bacterium
AATAGACTATAGCATAAGAATCACCTTATTGCAAGTATTTGCAATTAAGAATATTTGCAATAAACAGACTGATACGTTGCACACGTAGCTGAAGTCACACTTATAGAAAAAGATGCTTCAATAAAGAATGGCCAGCGATGGATTAAAACTTGTCGCGGCTGTCCAGCATTATCGTAACGGGTCCGTCGTTGTGGATTTCCACCTGCATGTATTCCTGGAATTTCCCCGTTTCCACTTTCAGCCCGGTAGCGCGGGCCTGCTCGACGAACCGCTCGAACAGCTTTTCCGCCTGCTCCGGCGGTGCTGCCCCGGTGAAACTGGGTCGTCGTCCCTTCCTCGTATCCGCCATCAGCGTAAACTGACTCACCAGCAACAGCTCTCCATTTATGTCGAGAGCTGAAAGGTTGAATTTACCCTCGCCGTCGGTAAATATACGAAGCCCGGCTGTTTTCTGCACCAGGTAATCCATATCTTTATCGGAATCTCCTTCAGCCACCCCGACGAAGACCACCAGCCCCTGCCCTATTTTTCCTACCACTTCTCCGCCGATACTTACGGAAGCCCCGGTAACTCTCTGCAATAAAGCCTTCACTGTCTATTCTCTCTTCCTTCGCACATCAATAAAACTTATACGTTAGTTCACAGCCGGTGATAAACCTGCCCGATTCCGAGCACAGCATAGCTACCCCTTCGGCAATATCCTGCGGCGTTATGTTTTTCCGCGTCTCCCACTCCGGTCCGTGTTCGCAGAGTGAGATTGCTTCCTCCAGACTGCCGGCTTCTTTGACCGGACCCGGAGCAATAATATTGACAGTCACACCGTGTTTCCACGCTTCACCGGAGGCACGGTACAGGATGTGAGTGCGGGCCGCCTTGGCAGCGTCGTAGGCAAACGAAGGCGAATTTGCCGACAGGTTCACGGAAAGACCGATAAACCTGCCCCATTCCCGTTCATACATACCCGGGAGAACCAGCGGCATCAGGTTATACAGCGGGGCCGTCTCTTTATCGACATCTTCCAGTGCCTCCGTCGAGTCCAGTTTGTCGA